>CAJUBQ010000048.1 GCA_910584595.1 uncultured Eubacterium sp. | reverse complement strand
CTCCGCAAAGTGGGGAGCGCAGATCGCGGGAATGATTTTTCAAACACGCTCTAGTGCTATGGGCTTTATCCCTGTATTTTCCATATGGTCATTTCTATTATAATCCTTCATACAAATTGCCTCGATTTTTCGCTGTATTTCGCTCATCTGAAATATCCTGTCTGTAAATCTGAACACCCATCCAGATCATCCACACATAAGCCAATGTCTTCGGTATCATTAACATACCAATGATCGGCAATACTCCGCTGAACAAAACAACAGGCAGATAAAATCCGAAAGAAAGCGTTACGGCAAGCGGCATAAATCGAAATGCCAAAAGCCCAGTCTTTTTCGTTTCAATCGCAAAAATAACAATGATAATTATTCCCATAACCGCAAATGGCACATTCCGAAGAATTCCATAAGCCAATGGCTGTCGGTATGTAAGCCACTCATTCTGCGGAAGCAAACAAAAACCAATTCGAAAAGCAGCTAAAACATAAAGTATTACTGTTAAACAGCTGCGTCCTTCTGCTTTGAAATAGTCGCGCCAAACAGCGTACAGTATCAAATAAAAGATCGTCATTGTAATCGATGTTACAAATTTTCCAATCCCAAGCGCAGCTGCATTTGCCTCCAGACCTGTCGTAAACAAGGCATAGCTGCGTGGCAGCAGATGAAATGCATCTCCGGCTCCTAACAGCGCCGCCATCCATCCTAATTTTTTTACTAACGGCGTCGTCCCTCGTAACAGCATCGTGAAGCCTGCTGAAAGCGCAAATCCAAGATATAAAATATCAAAAATAGTTTCTGCTATTGCCTGTGGCATAATCATTCCTCCTGTCATTTCATTATTAAAATATCTTTCTTACAGTATTTTTCGTATTTTTATTAAAATATCTTTCTTACGGCATCTTTCTTTTCATATCTTTATGATTCAATATCTTACGATACCTTTCTTTTCATATCTTTATGATTCAATATCTTTCTTACGGTACCTTTCTTTTCGTATCTTTATTAAAATATCTTTCTTACAGTATTTTTTGCATCTTTATTAAAATATCTTACTTAAAATATCTTGATAAAATATCCTTATTTGTATGTTCTTTTTATCATTTCTATGATGATCTTATATCTGCCGATAAATCATACGCTGAATAACACGAATGAAAAACTCTGTCTGAGAACCTTCCGTTTTTAACAGTTCCATCAAATTCATTCGAATAAACTCAGAAAATTGTTCTTTGGTAAAGCTGTCGTCCCAAATATCGTTCCAAATATTGGGATCCTGCTCCATGCGCCTTAAAAGCATCTGTTTGAGTTCTTCTTGTGCAGACGCCATTGATTCCTGCCCTGCCGGACGTACACCGCCCAAATGATTCATCCATGTTCCGGCTGACCGGCGGATTCTTTCCTTTAAATAAAGAATCATTTCTAACAACGCTTCGCAAAAAGATTGTGCAGTAATGGCTGCATCCATTTCTAACAGCGTCTGTTTCCAGTACTCCTTTGTCAGTATGAGAAGAATTTCATCTTTACCGGAAAAATAATTGTACACAGTGCCGCTCGCCACACCGGCTTTTTTTGCAATGGAACGAATATTCAGTTTGTCTATCCCCTCTTCCTCTGCAAGCGCCCGGGCAGTATTTAATAACTTCTGTCTTAGCGAATCATCTTTCTTTTTCATAATCCCCCTTTCGTATTTGTTATGTTCTCTGCGTAAATTCATTTTTATGAACGTGTTCACTTATATTGTAATAAACAAAAATGGTTTTGTCAATATATTTCTGAACATGTTCATTTCTAATTTGATTCATCACGCTTCGCAGCAGTTCAATGCGTGATCCAATGTCATTAACTTAATCTTTTCATAATCAGACTTTGCGCCTGGCGGAATGGTTTTGCCGACTGGAACATCCTCCTTTTTATTTTTCAGCATAAAAGGAGCGGCAGTGTCACACTGCCGCTCCTGAAATCCCTATGATATTACCAATGTAGTGTCTTGTTCTCTTATTTCTGCTTTACCGTAAGCTTACATGATACGCTCTTTCCATCGATCCTGGCCTGAATCGTCGTCGTACCAGCTGCTTTTGCCGTTACTTTCCCTTTGCTCGTCACTGCTGCCACTGCCTGATTGCTGGAAGTCCATGTTACGTTGCCTTTTAAGCCATAAGCCTTTGCTTTAAATGTATATGTCTTCCCAACTGTCAGCTGTTTTGTAGAAGCAGTCATTTTAACCGTCGGATTTTTAACCGTAACTTTTATTTTTAACTTATAAGTTGTATCATTCTGCGTTACTTTTGCAGTAATGACAGCCGTTCCTTTTGCCTTTGCAGTCACTTTGCCTTTCTGATCTACTACGGCAACTTTCTTGTTGTTAGAACTGTAAACAACTTTTGCATCATCTGCCAGTCCGTTGATCTTTACCGTAAACTTCTGACCTGCATAAGCTGTCTTCTTATCTGCCGCGCTTGGAACTTCGGCAGGTTTTGCAGCTTCTATAAATCGCGGCGCCGCATCTATGACAAGCGGGCCTTCTTTTCCTAATTTTTTCACTTTTTCAATAAGCGAAATATTATCAGCTACATTCGTATTCACCGAAGATACTCTGTCTTCAACGAATGCAGAATACTTATTTCCGCCTGTTGCCAGATATTCGTTCGTAACAAGCGAATACGTCTTTTCCGGATCAATCAAAGTTCCGTCTGCCAGACGCACGTCAAATACCTGCTGATCTTCCGGGAGGCTCAGGTCATACTTTGCAGTCAGACCGGACATCTGCATATTTGAAGAATCATTGCCAACAACCTGCTCTAACAATTTAACAATCTGGCTGCCGGTCATCTCAATCTTATAAATGAGATTGCCAAACGGCGCTACCGTATAAATATCATTAACCGTCAGCTTCTTTGCTTCAAAATTGGTACGAATGCCGCCGTCATTGCAAAATGCAAAATCCACATCTTCATCATAGCGCATCATATCTGTAATCCAGTTGCCCATGACTGATGTTAATGATCCTTCCAGCAAAGTTCTCTCAAGCGCCACCGGAAGCTCTGCAATTTCTTCATTCAACAGCGGAGCAACTTCTTCCACTGCCGTATTGGAAATCTTAAGAATCTCTTCGTCAAAATCCGCTTTGTTTGCTTCCGAATATTTTAATTTGTCAGCGTTCTCATAAATATCAATGTATTTCGGTGTTGTTACAGATACTTTATTGTCAGCCCCGATCGTCATCGTCGCTGTCGCAAAACCTCTTGCTTCCCGATTGCCCTGCCCGTAAGGAATGCCGTTGCTTCCTGTACCGACCTTGATCTGATGGGAATGTCCGCCAAACAGCACATCAATATAACCTGCTTCAAACTTCTCTACTGCTTCCTGCGCATCATCATGCGCCAGGACAATCACCGCGTCCGCTTCCCCTTTTGTCTTTAAATCTTTCGCAAGATTATTCACCAAAGATGCATCTTCGCTGATCGTATACGGAGCGATCCGCTCAGCCATGATGTCTGCAGAATATTCGTCTGCCCATCCAATAACTGCAATCTTTTTGCCGTTTCTTTCGATCACTGTATACGGCTTTGCAAAATCAACCGGTTTTCCGGTTTCTTTTACAAAAATATTGCATGCAAGCATCGGAATCTGACTGTCTGCCAGTGTCGCATCCTTCGTTGTAACTTTTTCAATTCCCCAGTCAAACTCATGATTGCCTACTGCAGATGCGTCAAACTTCATTGCATCCAATGTCTGGATCAAATACTTTCCAAATGAAAGATTTGACAACGGTGTTCCCTGGAACGTATCCCCGCCGTTTAATGCGATAACATCGCCTTTCGCACGATAGTCCTGAAACAGCTTTGCCATATAAGCCATCCGATACTGATACTCAGCTTTGTCACTGCCTGGCGTCTCAACAAGATGTCCATGGATATCCGTTGTCTCCAGCAGGGTAATGACTACGTCCCCCTCTGCTGCCTGTACCTGATAGGAAGACATACCCGCCATTCCCAACATCAGTGTCAATGCCAAAAACAAAGACAGCAGCTTTTTCATTTTTTGTAACATAAATTCCCTCCCTTTCCTTTTACTTATAAAATTAGTAATATTGTACAATGAACATTTCATTGTGCTTCTAATTCTATAAGAAAAATGACGAAAAAGCAAGGAATTTTTTCCTTTTATTGGAACTTATTTATAAATCACTGTTGTTTTGAAAACTTCATATAGAAACAGTTTCCATTATTCATTTTTTAGTGGTGGCTGTTGGTATAATTTACGATTAATTTCATTCTTTACGATCTCAATCTCCGCTTCCGCTGCTTCGATTCCTCCACTTTTCAAATGACGTTCAATTCTTTCAACTAAAGTAAGCTGATCAAAAAGATTCGCATTTAATTCTTTTTCATTTGATGGCATATGATGTCCAACTCCTTTCCTTTTTTCTTCACATAATTTGATATTAACTATTATAACACAACTTTGTATCATTTCCCATATCAAATCTTTCGCTGTCATTCATCCACTATTATTTTTATGTAGCAGTTTAGATCATCCATGAAACTGTTACGTATCCAGCCATTGGAAAGTCTCCGCTCTGCTATGAAACTGGTTTGAAAATCATATGTTTATATCTGGACAGCGCCATGTAGAGGATCATCCCCAAAATACCGCAGGATATGATTTCTCCGATTCCCACAGTCAGCATCATAAATGGAATCGGCAAAGGCACCTGATATCCATACTTCAAGACAAATGGCACAATCAGGGAATTTGATACAATTGGTGCAACCGGTGCAAAAAATCGGTTTTGTCTGCGTAACAGGTAAGTAAATACGGCGCCAATCAAGGTGGCAAAACTCCCAAAAATAATATCCAATACCATACATCCGCCCAAAATATTGCTGAGCAGGCATCCGACAAAAAGTCCTGGAATCGCAGCCGGAGTAAAGGCAGGCAGGATCGTTAGCGCTTCTGAAAGACGCACCTGGACTTCTCCATAGGAAAACGGTGCAAACGCAAGTGTAATCACCACGTAGACAGCGGCAATCATAGCCGCCTGTGCAAGAAACTGCACAGAAATAGTTTTGTTTTGTTTCATTGTCTGATTCTCCTTTAGTTTTGTTTTACGAGTGGAAGGTCTCGAACACTCGATTCATTTTACGCCGGAAATCGGCGGCAAGCCCGCAAAGCCCCTGTTTTTGCGGACGATACAACGGATATGAGTATAGCATGTATCAAATAAAAAATCAAGAGATCACTTTGAATCCTTATCGGAAAAAAGGTTCATTCTTTTCCTCTGATATAAGCAAGCCATATTTTTGAGGATGCCTGTACGCATTTCCATGAACTTCCTTTCTTCGAAACTCCCGCAAGGAATCCACATCGATCTCGGCCATATAGATCCCATCTTCCTCCGGGGCTTCCAATATTTTCATATCTCTCGATCCCGCTCCATCCGGACCATAGGCAACCCCGTCAAATACAGTGGAATGGCCGTTGCAGTCGGGCTTACCCTTTGGATAGTTGCATGTCGCAATCGCCACCATATTTTCAAAAGCTCTGGCGCGAAGCTGCGATAAGCGATTGATTTCCATCGGACATGCGTTTGGCACGAGTATCAATTCTGCGCCTTTTAACATAAGGATCCTCGCACTCTCAGGAAATTCCCTGTCATAGCAGATCATACAGCCAACCTTAATCTGTCCGCCTGCCGTATCCAAATTTGCAACATAAAAATCATCCCCCGCTGTAAGCATACGCTCATCCCCAAAGTCACAAGTATGCACTTTTGCATAATGAAGGATCCGTTCCCCATGCCTGTCAAAAAGAATAACCGTATTCCTTGGCTTTGGATCATACTTTTCCAAAATAGTAACAGCAATTGCCATATCAATATCCGCAGCAAGATTTCCAAACGCAGTTACAAAATCGCTGTCAGCTTCTATCGCAAGTGCACACAGCTCACCTTTGTCCTGTGGAATTTCATATCCATTGCTCCACATTTCCGGAAACAAAGCAATATCTGCCCCCATTTCTTTTGCCTTTCTGCAGGCTGCCATTCCTCTTTGCATCTGTTCATGAAGTCCGCAGCCGGGCAACGCTTGAAGAAGCGCAATTTTTATTTTTTGCTTATTTTCTGACATTTTTATATGCTCCTTTCTAAAATTTATCAACGGGCAACAAATGACATTAGGTGTGAACAATAACCATCTTACACTTTATTCATCTGATTCGTCTTGTGTGTGTCTTGCTCCAACTGCTTTTCTATGATAAAATCAAAAAATATGTTAAAATCTGATAAAAGTACTGCATGAGGATCTCAGGCAGCTGCCTGTATCATCATGAAAAAATATAATACAGGAGAAAAACACCATGAATAAAGCTGAAATCTATGAATTTCTAAAAAGCAACGACATCTGGCATGACATTACGGAACACGCAGCAGTCTATCATATGTCGGATCTATCTGAAACTGCACTCCCCTTTCCGCAATCAGATGCAAAAAATCTTTTTGTACGCGATGACAAAAGGCGTAATTATTATCTGATTACGGTCATGGGTGATAAACGTGTGAATTTAAAACAATTTCGGCAAAAAAACGGAACACGTCCACTCTCATTTGCCTCCGAACACGAACTAATGGATCTTATGGGGCTGATTCCCGGCGCCGTAACCCCATTCGGCATCTTAAATGATACCGAATGCAGAATTCAGTGTTTTTTAGATGCATCCTTTCTAAATGCACCCGGTCTTATCGGCGTCCATCCGAATGACAATACGGCAACCGTCTATCTGAAAACAACGGATTTGATCCATATTCTGAGAGAACATGGCAACAGCGTTCATATCATACAGATAGAATAACCGATATTACGCTGTTACATTTCTTTTGACTGACATTCCTGTTTTAAATGAAACCGGCTGACCAACTCATGCAGGCGTTTGGACTGACCGGACAATTCAGCGCTTGTCTGCGCACTGCTTTGTGCGGCTGAAGAATTTGACTGTACAACATTGCTGATCGCATCTACATGATCTGACAGCTTTTCCAATACGGCTTTCTGATTCTGCGAAGCGCTGCTGATCTTGTCCATAGCGCTTACAACCTCTTCTGAGCCGCTCATGACAGATTCCAAAGACCTGGCAGTATGGTCTGCGATTTCCATACCGTTCTCTACTGCATTTTGTGAAGTCCTGATTAAAGAAGCTGTCTGATTGACTGCTTCTGCACTTTTAGAGGCCAGATCACGAATTTCATTCGCAACGACTGCAAAGCCTTTTCCTGCTTCCCCTGCTCTTGCAGCCTCAATGGAAGCATTTAACGAAAGCAGATTTGTCTGCTCTGCAATATCTTCAATCGTCTTTACAATTTTTTCTATTTCACCGGAAGAATGACTGATTTCGGTCATTGCCTGTGTCAGATGGTTCATCTCTTTGTTACTTTGCCTGATATTACGCCCAACTTCCGTAACTGCTGCATTTGCTGTCTGTGCATCCTTTGCATTTGCAGCGACATCCCCGGACAGACTTTCGATTGAGGCTGCTAACTGTTCAATCGCTGCCGCCTGCTCTGCAGCGCCATCCGAAAGAGTCTGCGCACCGGATGAAACATGCGCAGAACTTGCAGATACTTCATCTGCAGAACGCACGATTTCATGAAGCGTATCATTTAAAGACTGCGAGATCTTTTCAATAGACGCCTGTATCGGAATAAAGTCACCGATATAATTTTGCGTAATTGCAATATCCATATGATTGTCTGCCATCTTAGACAATTGTTCAGAAATATCTTCCACATAATTACTTAGCGAAGCGCTGATATGGTTAAACGCCTGTGAAAGTCTTCCAAGTTCATCCTCTGACTGAATGTCAATATGGATATTTAAATCCCCTTCTTCCAATCTGGCCGCTTTTTCTGTAATTACCTGAATCGGTTCCAAATATCTTTGTATCATGCGATTCACAGTGTGTAATAAAACGATTCCAAGCAGCACTACGATAAACGTCAGTTTCCCGGTGCTTTCTAAAATAGCCCAGTAAAATTCTGTGCTGTTAACAGCCATATGTAACGTCCATTGCGTCTTTCCGCCTATCGTCAGAGGAATTGACACTGTCATGCCGCGTCTGCCCGTCCCAAAGTTTTTGCCGCCTTTTATAAGGAAACGGCTGTTCTCCTGATCGCCTTGCGGCATTTCACGCACCTTTTGCGCATAAGATTCCAGTTTTTCCAAGCCGGCATCCGTGGCCGCCAGTCCCACTTTTTCTTCGTCGGAAGAATCCACCAATACGGTTCCGTCTTCTGCAAGCGCCGCTAAATGTGCTGTTTTGTAATCCGTACTGACTAATAACTGTTCCTGCATATGATCGAGTCCCACATCAACGCCGGTTACCCCAAGAAAATTTCCCTGTGCATCAAAGACTGGCGCAATAATGCTTATCATCATTATATTTTTTCCCATCAGCTCATACACATAAGGGTCCATAATATACGGTTTTCCGGATTCTTTTATCTGCATATAATATTCTTTCGTATAATTGTCAAATGCATCCTCGTGCTTTTCGAATATATATCCGGTCTGTTCTTCATTGGGGTATACGACAGATTCATATGCAATATCTCTATGATGGACACTATAAGGTTCCCCATTTTCATCTGCAATTGCATTCTGCTCAAAATAAGCAAATGCTGTCGGATATCCTCCCCCGCTTTCCAAAAGTCCCACAAGCGCAGTATCAATCGCCTGTCTTTGCTCCTTTGGATCCAATTGTGAAATATTTCGGAGAGATCCGGCAAAACCGACTACTTTTCCATAAGCGTTTTCAATATCATTTGCAACTAAAAAAGCATTTTCATAAGCGGCTGCGGCCAGCTTTTCCCGATTTACCTGAATCAATGCTCTTGCAGCAAGAAAAGCAGACATCAAAATGGTCAGCAGAAAAATACCGGCAGTTATTACTGCCATTTTGGAAATAATCTTTTTGCTAAGACTGCTGTTATCAGCTTTTTGTGACTTAGCTTTCTTTTCTCTTTGTAACATAACATTTTCTCCCGTAATATGATTATTTTGAAATGTATTTATTATAACTTTATTTTCCAGCGAAGTCAAATGCTTGTTGTATTTTTATCCATAACAGTAACGCTTAACGGTAACCGTTCAGATAACCCATGGAACTGTTACGTATCCAGCCATTAGAAATCGCTGTTCACTCCCAATGTCATTTGCATAACGGACTCCCGAACAAATCTGCATCCGACGGAATGGTTTTGCCAAATGCCGGATGCTTGACAATGTTCTTTCACATTATTATACTTAAAATCCATTCCTATTTCAAAAAAGCAAAAGCATTCTGAAATTATATTTTTTTACAAAATTTATGTTAAATATGGGAACCTTTTCTCTCTTCATGACCCTATTAGAGTGCATGGATGAAAATTCTTTGCTTAGGAATTCCTAATCCCAAACGCTTTCATGAGGGCTTTTGGATACACAGGAGGTAACTGATGGATTATGTAGAGATGGAATCGTATATTCGCGATTACGGCGAAGACTTATTTTGCTTTTGCCGTTCATTGACACGCAGTCGGGAAGAGACCGAGGATCTCTATCAGGAAACGTTTTTAAAATTATATGAATTAGCT
Source organism: uncultured Eubacterium sp. (assembly GCA_910584595.1). Taxonomy (GTDB): domain Bacteria; phylum Bacillota; class Clostridia; order Lachnospirales; family Lachnospiraceae; genus Eubacterium_J. The sequence continues at coordinate 24,462 of CAJUBQ010000048.1, read as the reverse complement.
GATAAACTGGAAATCCGGACAAATCCCAAAGGCTGCCTGATGATGATTTCTGTTAACCTGTACAGGAATTACAAGCGAAAGATGGCAATCCGGCATCGAATAACCGGTACGGCTCAGTCTGTGGCAGATCTGCCTTCTTCAGAACCGGACGCATCTTATCACGTGCTTCAAGCAGAAGAACAACAAATACTGCTGCGTGCGGTAGACAGCCTGGCAGACCGCTACCGGCTGCCGGTTCTTCTTCACTATATGGAAGAGCAGCCGTTGGAGGCTGTTGCAGCTATACTAAAAGTACCGAAAGGAACTGTAAAAAGCAGGCTGCACCGGGCCAAAAAAATCTTAAAACGGAAGCTGGAGGATGCACATTATGAACGATCCTATGGATGATTTGTTAGAACTTACACTTGCTCCGACAGATGTGCCACAGCAGGAAACTGACCAAACACAAAAGGCATCAAATCACGAACTGTCTCCTGATGAAAAAACACGGCTGACACTGCTTAATACATCGATTCTGTCCGAGATAAAGGAGAAAGAAAAAATGGGAAAATATGGAACTTACTGTAAAAGAAGCGCCCAGGCGGCAGCAATCATCGCAGCAATTGTACTTGCCTTTGGTTCTGTAACAGCCATTGCGGCGTATCGGTTTTTAAACCCGGCTCAGGTAGCTACAGAAACAAACAATAAAAAATTATCCGAAGCTTTTCAGGGTAACGACGCACTTTTCGTCAATAAAACCCAAACCTTTGGAGATTATGCCGTAACTCTCCTTGGCAGTACGGCAGGGAAAAATATCAGCGACATCATACCAGCCGATATTGTCAGAGATGAAATATATGCCATACTGGCATTAAAACGCACCGACGGCACACCTATGCCCAAATCCGGCGCCCCGGACTATGCAAAGCTTACGTTCTTTCCTTCCTTTTATATAAAAGGACTGGACCCATTCCTCTATAATCTGGACGGGATGAACGGATACTATACTTCCTGCGTAAAAAATGGCGTCCATTATTATATCGTTGCCATGAGCAATATTGAAATGTTTGCTGATAAAGGCATCTACGTCGGGCTATGCAGCGCAGGCGAAGAAGGAGACTACAACCGGGATGCCTATACCTTTCATAAAAAAACCGGAAAAATCACCCGCAATCAGAAGTTTTCCGGCGTAAATGCACTATTTGCGCTCCCTGTTGATAAAAGCAAAGCAAACCCGAAAAAAGCAGAAAAGTTTATTTATGATTTAAATCACCCTAAATCTGCTCAGCCTTCCGCACTCACGGAAAAAGAAAAGCAAAGAGAACGGGCAAACAAAGAAATCACCCGTCTTGCATCTGAATTTTTAAAAACTGTTACACAGGAAAATATTAACAACCTGTGCGAATTAGATGATTTTCAGACTTGCGTGCCGGATAAAGACGGCGTATTCACTTACTCCTTCCGCATCGGTGACAGCGATACCGGATATCATACTGAAAAAACAGACGACTGTTTTAAAGACAAGACACCAGGAGTTTTAAACATCTCTGATGGTTTTGGCCTTGGCGGCGGAACCGATCATTACTATAAAATAGAAAGTATGACGTTTACGACTTATATGATGAATGAAGATGGCACTGTCACAAGAAGCACATATCGGCCAAACAGCAAATCGGTCAAAAAAATAAAAGCGAAATGCAAGGCCAATCTGAAACAAAATGATGATGCGCTGAAAGAACATTAGAAGAATCATTTCATTTAAAAACTTTCAGTCCTGCCAACTGGCAGGACTGAAAGCAAACCATCTTAGCTGTCAGGCTTTGTCTCCTCAAACCAGCTCTTGCCCTTTTTTATACCTTTCAATATTTCACTCAATTCATTCTTATTCAACGGCTGGCTGAAATCCAACTGCAAATCTAGCAGGTTTCTTCTTAAATGATCTTGCATACTGAAGCTAAAATAAGACAGCAGCAGTTCTTTCGTTACATCCGCAGAACGCAGCATTTGAATGGAACTGACTCCTTCCAGAACAAGCAAACTTTCTAATAAGTCAACATCATTGGCAAATGCCGTATTGATTAGTATGGTTTCAATCACTTGCGGCTCCTGCCCTTCTCTTACCAATTTCAGACCTTTGCCAAGCATAGGAAAACTTATGATATCGGGCTCATGGTCCTCGATCTGAGATATACTTTTTCTGACAACATCCTGATTAATTTCAAGTATTGTCCGAAGCATTTGGATTTGCTTTAACTGGTTTTCTTCTGAAAAATCTTTTTTTAAATAGCGATATAGCGCAAGCATTATTTCTGTCTTCATATGATTGTCCTCCACTGGTACGCATTTTATTAAATTCAGATATAATAATTTTTTATCCCAAAATATATGGAAACGATTTTGTAACAGTTCTATCAATAATCTGAACTGTACCACGATTTCTGTTTTTTATTAAATATCTTAGCACAATACATTGCATTTTACCATCCATATCCTTATAATAAAATACAAATCATATGTATTTATGTGCGCTTGTTAAGAACGCGCCCCATTTACAATAGATTTCTTTAAAACGCACTCTATCATCTTTAAAACGAGGTATGCTATGTATCAAACATATTTACAAGACTGTCAAAAACAATCCGTCTGTCTTCACAACCAATGCAGGAAGATTTCTTTTTGGCGCATGATTACAGCTGCCGCAGCAGCTATATTTTTCTCATTCGGATATGCAAAGTCCTTCTCTTTTTGCTATCTGCTATGTGCTGCAGCTGTGCTTTGTTTCCTGTTTCTTGTGAATGTAAACAACAAAAAGAAGGACAAACTGTCTTATCTGTCCGATTTTGAATCTGTCATCCATGATTATGAAGCAAGGCTTGACGATAGCTGGAAACAATTTTCCATAGACGGATCTCAAATGCATGCATATGACATGTCACATGCCAGTGATTTAGATCTTTTGGGAAAACATTCACTATATCAGCATATTTGCACAGCCGGCACCGTATTCGGACAGGAACAGCTTGCCCGTTTGCTGACGCAGCCGGATTTGGACATTGCTTCGATTTTAAGCCGCCAGCAGGCAGTAAAAGAACTGACACAAAAAACCGATTTTACTCTGCATTTTGAAGCATCTGCAAGAAATTTAAAAACGGTTTCCTATGACGTAAGCAAGAAAAATCTGGATGATTTTTTTCATGCCTTAGAACTGGAAAATAACACGTCACTGTTAAAGAGCATCATGATTGATATCGTTCCTTTGCTGACATTGATTTTTTTCTTCTGCTATTTATGCGGCATCCAACAGGATTTTACATTTTCCTGTTTCATGATATGCGCTATGCTCCAGCTTTTCGCTGCTTTTCTTGCAAACAGGCATATTAGCAGGCTGCTTGCGCCCGTATATAAAATGAACCGGACACTTACACCATACCGCAGACTGATCGATTTACTGACACAAGAATCATTTGACAGCCCTTATCTGCAAAAGCTTCAGCAATCACTTTCACAAAAAGGAAACGCGGTTTCGGCGTTTAAAGAGCTTGCTTCCATTGCTGACGCTGTCGTTTTAAGACATAATGTCTATGCTTATTTGCTTCTCAACAGTCTGTTTTGTTTTGATTTTCACTGTGCCAGACGATACCGCAGATGGCAAACCGCATATCGGCATACCTTACGCATCTGGCTGGAAGCGATTGGAAATGTGGAAGCTCTCATCAGCCTTGGCGTCGTCGCACGTACCAGACAGACCTATACGCTGCCGCAAATTTTAGATACCGTCAAACCGGTCTTATCTGCCTGCGAATTAAAACATCCTCTTTTAAAAGAACAGGCTGCAGTAGGCAATGATTTTAACCTGACACATCAGACTTGTATTATTACCGGCTCTAATATGTCAGGAAAAACTACTTTTATGAGGACGATCGGCGTGAATCTGGCGCTTGCTTATGCCGGAGGATTCTGCGCCGCTTCTGATTTCTGTGTTTCTTATATGAAAATATGTACCTCTATGCGGACGTCAGATAACGTCAATGAAGGCATCTCATCCTTTTATGCCGAACTGCTGCGTATGCAAAACATTATGGAAACAAGCAGAAAACAGCAGCCAATGATTGCTTTTATCGATGAGATCTATAAAGGCACAAATTCCAAAGACCGGATTTTAGCAGCAAGGGAGACTGTCAAAAATCTTGCAAAGCCTTATATTCTGACAATCCTTACTACGCATGATCTGGAATTATGTGACTTAGAGTATGACAGTGGCATTGATGCGGTCAATTACTATTTCACCGAACGATACAGTCAAAATGAGATTTTATTTGATTACAAGATTCAAAAAGGACGTTGCAATACTACCAATGCATATTATTTGCTGCATATGGCTGGTATTTTATAGTAAAAAAACTGCGGCCATTTTCATGTCCGCAGTTTTTTGTTAATTTTCAGTTATCTTTTGGCACATCTTTCATACTAAAGCTGACACGTCCCATCTTGTCTTTTCCAAGGCAGACAACGGTAACCATATCTCCTAATGTGAGTACATCTTCTACGTGATTGATTCTTCCTTTTGTAATCTTAGAAATATGCACCATGCCCTCTTTGCCCGGAGCAAACTCGATAAATGCGCCAAACTCTTTGATACTGATAACTTTACCTTTGAAAATCTGACCTTCTTCAAAGTTTGTTGTAATGATTTCTATCATTTCCACAGCTTTTTGCATCATCTGCTTATCTGTGCCGCAGATGGATACGGCGCCTTCATCATTAATATCTATCTTAACGCCGGTACGTTCAATAATCTCATTGATCGTCTTGCCTCTTTGTCCCACAACATCGCCGATTTTCATCGGATCAATTTGAATCTGTATAATCTTTGGCGCAAGCGGCGCAACTTCCTTACGCGGCTCTGCAATGGCTTTTGACATAACCTCGTCCATAATGTAAAGCCTTGCTTCTCTTGTACGTGCAATGGCTTCTTCTACGATCGGTCTGGTCAGACCGTGGATTTTGATATCCATCTGGATAGCTGTAATACCATCATGCGTTCCGGTTACTTTAAAATCCATATCTCCAAAGAAATCTTCCAATCCCTGGATGTCCGTCAGCACTACATAATCGTCGTCCGTATCGCCTGTAACAAGACCACAGGAAATGCCGGCTACCATTTTTTTAATCGGCACTCCGGCTGCCATCAATGACAGACAGGATGCACAGGTCGATGCCATGGATGTAGAGCCATTGGATTCAAAAGTCTCGGAAACGGCACGAATCGCATATGGGAACTCTTCTACAGACGGCAATACCGGAACTAACGCTTTTTCTGCCAGTGCGCCATGTCCAATTTCACGACGTCCCGGCCCTCTGGACGGCTTTGTCTCGCCGACCGAATAAGACGGAAAATTGTAATGGTGCATATATCGTTTTAAAACGATATTTTCGTCCAGACCGTCTACTTTTTGCACTTCCGACATTGGCGCAAGCGTTACAATATCGCAAATCTGTGTCTGTCCGCGTGTAAACATTGCAGAACCATGCACTCTTGGTATTAAATCAATCTCAGCTGCCAGTGGACGGATCTGATCGATCTTACGCCCGTCCGGGCGTCTGCGGTCTTTTAATATCATCTTTCGAACTGTCTTTTTCTGATATTGATAAACCGCTTCTCCAAGTACAGCCAGCCATTCCTCGTTTTCTGCAAACGCCTCTTCAAATCTTTCTGTAACCTTACGAATATTTTCTTCACGTACCTGTTTTTGATCTGTAAAGACTGCCTCTTCCATCTCCTGCGGCGTTACAATTTCTTTCATCGCAGCAAACATTTCTTCTGAAATAGCGCAGCTTGTATATTCATGCTTCGGTTTTCCAACCTCAGCAACAATTTTATTAATAAATTCATTAATCGTCTGATTAATGTCGTGTGCCATATAAATGGCTTCCAGCATCTTTGCTTCCGGAATTTCGTTTGCTCCGGCTTCGATCATAATGACTTTTTCCATCGTCGATGCTACCGTAAGCTGCAGATCGCCTTCATCCCATTCCTGCTGAGACGGATTCACGATATACTGCCCGTCCACCATTCCAATCTGCGTCATCGCACACGGCCCGCAAAACGGAATATCCGAAATACAGGCAGAAATTGCCGCTCCCAACATCGCTGTAATTTCCGGACGGCACTGCGGGTCTACGCTCATGACCATATTGTTTAATGTAACATCGTTACGGTAATCTTTTGGGAATAACGGACGCATGGGACGATCGATCACACGGGAAGTTAAAATCGCATTTTCAGACGCTTTTCCTTCCCGCTTATTAAAACCACCGGGTATCTTTCCCACGGCATATTGCTTTTCTTCATACTCTACACTTAACGGGAAAAAATCGATCCCATCTCTTGGCTTTTCAGATGCTGTTGCAGTAGAAAGCACCGTCGTTTCCCCATATCGTATCAGCGCCGCACCATTTGCCTGCGCACATACGCGGCCGATTTCAACGGTAAGTGTCTTTCCGCCGATTTCCATAGAATAACTATTATACATTTCTTTTCTCCTTTTTTATTGGTTTGGGTGTCAGAAGGAAACTGCCGAAGCGCATCTTTCCATACGGCAGCTTCCTTTTAACACCCCAACCGTATAATTTTTTACCTTGAAATTTTACATTCCCAAAAAAGAGCGGAAAAACTCCGCTCTTTTCATACAGAATTATTTTCTTAATCCCAAACGCTTAATCAAAGTACGGTATCTTTCGATATCACTCTTCTTAAGATAAGCCAGAAGCCCTCTTCTCTGACCAACCATCTTCAAAAGTCCTCTTCTGGAATGATGATCCTTCTGATTTACTTTTAAATGCTCTGTCAGCTCATTGATACGCTCTGTCAAAAGCGCAATCTGCACTTCCGGTGAACCTGTGTCGCCTGGCTTATTGCCATACTCTTTAATAATCGTTTCTTTCTTTTCTTTTGATAACATAAAAATGTCCTCCATTTATTTTATAATCACCCAATAACACATGATACTCAGTAAAAGGTCGGAGCCTCCATCTACCGAATATGGGCTTACTCATGCCTTTCCAATATAGCATACCTGCCAGCTGTTGTAAACTGTTTTTTCCAAAATGCGTAAGATTTCATACAATTTCCGCTTATTTAAAACATCCTTCTGCAGCAGATCGGCGTACGATAAAATGCATTCGATACTTTAATTCCGTCACGGCTGTTGCTTGCGTGTACAATCTGACCATTCCCGATATATATTGCTACATGACTGATAGAACTGCCGCTGCCATAGAAAATCAAATCGCCCGGCTGCAGCTCCGATGTACTCACGCTTCTTCCATACCCTGCCTGTCCTCTGGAAGAATGCGGCAGGTACACGCCATACTGCGCCATAATCTGCATCGTAAATCCAGAGCAGTCCACTCCATTTGTCAGGCTTGTCCCACCCCATACGTAGCGGCCGCCTACATAACTTAACGCTTTTTGTACGAGAGAATATTTCGTATCCGGAACTTCTGCGCTGCGTTCTGCTTCTGTATACGGCATTGCCTTTTTCAACTCTTCGGAAAGATCGACATACTGTGCATTCACAAAACCATTTTCATCATCCAGCTTGATTTCAATCCATTCATCGCCTTCTTCTACTACTTCTAATTCTTCATCTGTCGTTACAATCGTAAGTATCGTACAATCCGTATTTGGTTTTTCCCGTATGTATACGGTAAGCGTATTTACCGTCGCCATCGTCTTTTTTAATTTTTCCGCCATTTCTCTGGCCTGATCTCCGGTAATAATATAATCTCCTCTGACATAACCGCTAACTTTCCCGGATCGTATGCGATACCACCCATCTTTGGAGTCTAATATCTCACAGCCTGCTTCTGCAGGCAGCTTTCCTACTATTTTAGCATCTTCTCCCGCTTCTTCACGGATGTTTAAATAATTGCTTACGTTGGCAATACCCAGATTCGTATATCCGCAAATCGTCTTATCTTCCGGGTCTTTTATTTTTTTCGAACGCTTCTGGGCCTTCCCTGCATTCTTTAATGCTTTAGACGCATCAGTGGTCACTGTACTGCGGACAGAAGCCACATCTCCTTCTTTTGCAAGCATCGTCACTTTTGCATTGTCATTTAAACATTCCGCCAGCGCCGCACTGACGCCCGCACGAATAGAAGACGCCTGCGTTGTCACTGTGCCTGAATGTAATACTGCTGTCATAGCCGTCATAAAGATTGCTCCAAGTTTTATGAATCTGAATTTCATAATTTCCTCCTGAATGATGATTATCTATTGTTTTTTATTTATGTAAATTTTTTCACATAGTTTTATCTGTTTCATTGTAAAAATGTGAAATTATTTCACAACCTTTTTTCATTATAACAATATCACTTATTGCTGTCAACGGCGTTGTAACAATTTTGTAATAAAAAACAGCAGAATCTTTCTCATCCGTACAAGGTGATTTTAGTTCAGTTCAGAAATTAACTGCATGTCTGATAGCAACACCTCCTATATGGCAAAAAAATAGAACATATAGATTTCCAGTTTCTATATGCCCTAACGCTGTTACTATATTTTATTTTGATTGGTAAGATTAATTACACCATCTGCATAATCTCGGCTTCAAGCTCTTTGATATCACTTTCTGGCAATTCGGGAAAATACTCATTGACCTCATCAATATTTATTTTCCCCTTTTGCAACATAAGCATTGCTTTTTCCATTAGTGTTTCCCTTTTAATATCTTTCGCATAAGTTCTCATAATCTGTTCATCATCAAACAAACTCATCATAATCGTTACTACCTCCACTTCTTTGCTGCTTAAATACTGTTTTAAAATATTCCTGTCCTTGCAAATACGGATTGTTTCTGTAACCGCCTGTTTTGTCATTCCATGTTTTTTTATCTGCTCGTTAAAAACCTTACAAAAAACAATATACTCATTGATGATATTGTCCTTATCGCTCTCATATATTACTTTGGCTTTCACCTCAATATCAATCTCTGCACCATCAAAAAACTCCTGCGATAAAGACATTGTATCAGGTTTGCTGCCTTTGCTGCCTGTGTATATCACATATAATTCAGGCTTTGGCATTCTTACTTTCTTGCTCTTATACAAGCTCTGACTGGTTCGCTCGAAATATTCAAGGTAACTCTGTGCTAAATACAACAGTATTCTGATTAAAATATTTACCGTCCAACTGGATTGCGCTTCCAACAACAAAAGCAATCTGTTATTGCCTGTCATTATGCCCAAGTCATTATAGAGATTATCTGTCAAAACATTGTCTATCGTTACAATATCAAGCGTGTCCTCTGTTGCGTCTATATCTTCCGGATGCAATGTTTTATACAGTTTCAACAAATTCTTTTTATCTTGAAAAAGGTCTAAAAATACACTGTTTTTTGCGGTACGCTTTGCCTTAACTTGCTGAGTCTGCTTTGTATCGTCCGACACTTTAACTTTATCACCTCAACTTCTGAAAATCTGTGACACAGGATACGATAAATCCTGCTCTTGCCACACTTCCATTATACAAAAAAACATCTGCTTTTACAATAAAATTCACATTAAATTTCTTTCTCCCTCCGTATCGTTTTGTTCTTTTGCCAGTTTTCCCAATTCATGTGAGAAATTCCTGTGGCGCCGATCTTACAAAAGAAACTTATTCATGAATTACTATAACATATCAATAACGCCTATGTTTTGAAAATACTGTGCCCCATATGCAATATCTTTTTCCAGCTGTCTTTTTAATTGTCCGATCCCATCGAATTTCATCTCCGGACGTTCAAAGTGCAGCAGCTCTACTTTTGCTGTCCGATCATAAACATCACCTTTGAAATCATAAATATAAGTCTCCGCTCCGGCTGGATTGTCTCCTTGGATCGTCGGCTTTTTACCGATGTTTGTAATGCCTTTGTACTGTTTTCCATCGAGATGAATTTGAGATACATAGACGCCAAATGGCGGCAGGAGCTTTTGGGGCGGTGGTGTAATATTGATCGTAGGAAATCCGATTGTACGGCCAAGCTGATTTCCATGAATGATTTTTCCCTGAATAAAATAAGGATATCCAAGCAGTTCATTCGCAAGTTCCATGCTCCCATTTAGCAAAGCTTCTCTAATATAAGTACTGCTGATGTCTCTGCCCTGATACTGCATCTTTTGCACGACCAGAACATGATAACCATACAGATCTGCATAGTTTTGCAGCATATGATAATCCCCTCTGCGATGATGCCCAAAGTGAAAGTCTGTGCCCACTACAATCCATTTCACACAGAGACGTTTTACCATTTGCTCGATAAACTGCTCTGCTTCCATCTGCATGATTTCTTTTGTGAAAGGACACTCAATGAAATAATCTGCGCCGCGCTCCATAAATAACTGTTGTTTTTCTTCATTTGTTGTAATGACCTGCTGAATACTTTCATTTGTCTGATTCGGAGGAATATCAAACGTAAAAACAGCTGCTTTCAGTCCTGTCCTTGCTTTTTCAAATACGGATTCCATCAGAAGTTCATGTCCGCGGTGCAGCCCATCAAATTTTCCAAGTGAAAGAACAGTCGGTTCTGTGAGCTGTAAATGCAAAAAATCTTTTTCATATCTCATGCTCTGTTCTCCCATTCCTTTCATGCGACTGATACTGTTTTTCATTTCCTTGTCTGACATTTTTTTCAATCTTCTTTTGGACTGCATTGCTTTGCATTTTCTTAACCGCATTTTCCTGTCCGAATATTTTTAAAGGCTTATAATCTCCGCGTACATCATCCGGCGTATAAAGTGCATAAAATACAGAATTGAGGTAAACACGACAAATTGGATTTGATTCAGATAACATAAGCGAATCTGCATCTGTGTAACGCAATGCCTTCTGTGGCAGGCGATTGCCGTTTTGCAGCATTTTTTCATATTGCGGTTTTACCTGTGTCTTTGGATATTGTAAAAACAGGCGGTCGACCGGTATGAGCGCCTCTTCCAGCCTGCTTTCCTGTGCCAGCTTTTGAATTTGTGCCAACGTAAACGCATGTTCCAGTTCAAAAATACTGACCCTGGTACGCAGCAATTCTTCCATACATCCGCCGCAGCCCAGCCGCTGTCCGATATCATGGCAGAGCGTACGAATATAGGTGCCTTTCGAACAATGCACGCGCAGCTTTATCCTTGGAAGATCCATCCACAAAGTTTCAATCGCATAAATACAGACCTGCCTCGGTCTGCGCTCTACTTCTACGCCAGCCCTTGCTAGGTCACATAATTTCTTTCCATTTACTTTTAAGGCGGAATACATTGGTGGAATCTGGCTGTACTCTCCGATAAAAGAATCAATCGCCGCCTGGATTTCTTCCTTTGTATTTGTAACGCTTGTCTCACGCAATACCGTCCCGCTCATATCCTGCGTATCTGTTTCTATTCCAAGCATAAGCGTTGCTTCATACACTTTATCTTTATCTGTCAGCAGTTCACAGACTTTTGTTGCTGTTCCCAGACAGATTGGAAGCACGCCTTGCGCATCCGGGTCGAGCGTACCTGTGTGCCCGATTTTTCTCTGATGGCAGATACCCCGCAGTTTTGCAACAACATCATGTGAGGTATAGCCTTTTTCTTTATATACGTTTATCATTCCGTTCATAAAAGAAGCTCCATTTCTTATGCATGAATGATCTGCTGTTTCATCAGCTCCAAAATCTGTGACAAACATGCTTCCGGCTCCAGCGTTGTAGAAGCTCCGGCTGCGCGGATATGTCCTCCTCCGCCATAATGCATGGCAATTTCTGCCACATTCACTGCATCGGAACCGGAACGAAAGCTGATTTTATACTCTGTGCCATTTTCGCCAGCCTTATTTTCCGGCAGAACTTCTTTAGGATAAAAAAACACTGCAGCTTCCACTCCTTTTGTAGCGCGCAGCTGAGATACAATGCCTTCCAAATGCTTTGGCAATACGTTGCATTGCTGCATATCTTCTTTCGTAATGACAGAAGAAATACAGGCTCCTCCCAGATGCAGCCTGCTTTTTTCCAACGCCCTTGCTAATATTTGATTTTGTTCAAACGTCTTTTGCATATATGTCTTGTCTGCAATTTCTGAAAAGTCAATCCCCTGTTCCATTAAAAAAGCTGCCGTACGCATCGTCTTTGGAGATGTACAGGAATATTGAAACAGTCCGGTATCATGAATAATGCCCACATAAATACATTCTGCAATTTTCTTTGTGATCCGTTCTTTTTCCATCAGATCAAATATAAGCTCCGACGTAGAACTGGCTTTTGGAAAAATATAGCTGTCATCTCCAAAACCGGAGTTGCTGATATGATGGTCGATGCAGATGACACGTCCGGCATTTTTAAGTAAACAGCCCGCTTTTCCCAATCTTTGCTCGTCTCCGCAGTCTTGTACAATCATTAGATCAAACTGTTTTGTTTCATCCGGCTGACTGATAATCTCTTCCGCCCGTGATAAGAATTTGAATATATTAGGAATCGGCTCTAAATAGATCTCTGCCTGAATCTGGGGATAATAATCCTTAATATAATTGTAAACAGCCAGACAGGAACCAATACAGTCCCCATCTGGTTTTACATGGCCTGCAATCGCTACGCTTTGTATTCCGGCAAGCTGTTCGCTTAGACTATTCATCATTTCTGTCTTCCTTTTCTTCCTTCTCATTTTCCATCACAGATCGGGAATCTGCTTTCCGGTTTACCTGGTCAATCAAGTGTGACATATTTACCCCATACTCAATCGACTGATCGATAATAAATTTAATCTGAGGTGTATGACGCAGATTTGCACTTTGTGCAAGGCTGCGCCGGATATAGCCCTCTGCGCTGTTTAAACCTGCCAGTGTATCTTTCTGCGCCTGTTTATCGCCAAGCACACTGACATATGCTTTACACGTCTTTAAATCCGGCGCCACTTCCACAGAGACAATGCTTGTCATCGGATGAATGCGTGGATCTTTGATACTGCCGCGGATAATCTCGCTGAGCCTTCTTAATACTTCTTCATTGATGCGTGTATTTTTTATGCTGTTTTTTCTCATTTTCTACACCTTCGAATTTTAAAAGTTTCCTGATTCTGACAGCTTTCCGATTAGCGAGGCACTTCTACCATTTTATATGCTTCAATCTGATCGAATTCTGCGATATCGTTAAAGCCTTCAAATACAAGCCCGCATTCAAAACCAGTCTTTACTTCTTTCACATCATCTTTAAAACGCTTTAACGAAGCCAATGCTCCATCGAAAATCTGTTCGCCCTCTCTTGTAATACGGCACTTGCAGCCTCTTTCGAAAATACCGTCCAAAATATAAGAACCTGCAATATTTCCAACACCGGACGCTTTGAAAATCTGACGCACTTCTGCATGGCCAAGCACTTTTTCTTCAAAGATCGGATCTAACATCCCTTTCATAGCTGCAGATACATCTTCAATCGCACTGTATATCACTTTGTACAGACGGATATCTACGCCTTCCCGTTCTGCTGACGCTTTTGCCACCGGATCCGGACGTACGTTAAATCCAATAATAATCGCATTGGAAGCCGATGCCAGATTTACGTCAGACTCATTGACCGAACCGACGCCGCCGTGAATAATCTTAACGACAACTTCTTCGTTAGATAACTTCTGCAAACTCTGCTTCACTGCTTCTACGGAACCTTGTACGTCTGCTTTTACGATAATATTCAGCTCTTTGACGTTACCCGACTGAATCTGTGAAAACAGATCGTCAAGCGACATCCGTGACCGTGTTTCTTCCAACAGCTTTTCCTTGCTCTCAGAAATATACGTTTCTGCAAAGCTTCTGGCTTCTTTTTCAGATTCACATACAACAAACGTCTCACCGGCATCCGGTACACTGCTTAAACCAAGTATTTCTACCGGCATCGACGGTTTTGCGTCTTTTACGTTGCGTCCTTTGTCATCAATCATTGCTCTGACTTTTCCGTAGCTGCTGCCGCAGGCAACCGGCTGACCAACTTTTAACGTACCCTTTTGCACGAGTACGGTTGCCACCGCACCGCGCCCTTTGTCTAACTTTGCTTCGATTACAACGCCGCGGGCATTTCGTTTTGGATTTGCCTTTAACTCCAATACCTCTGCCGTCAGCAAAATCATTTCCAAAAGCTGTTCGATCCCTTCCTTGGTATGCGCCGATACCGGTACAAAAATCGTACTCCCGCCCCAATCTTCAGGGATTAATTCATGTTCGGAAAGCTCTTGTTTGACACGCTCAATATTGGCATTCGGCTTATCAATTTTATTAACGGCAACAATAATCTCAATGCCGGCTGCTTTTGCGTGGTTGATTGCTTCTACCGTCTGCGGCATAACGCCGTCATCCGCTGCAACGACCAAAATCGCAATATCCGTAGAATTTGCTCCACGCATACGCATTGCCGTAAACGCTTCGTGTCCCGGCGTATCTAAAAAGGTAATATTTTCCCCATTACATTTTACCATATAGGCGCCTATTGCCTGTGTAATTCCACCGGCTTCTTTATCGGTAACTCTTGTATGCCGAATCGCATCCAGCAAAGAAGTCTTTCCATGGTCAACATGCCCCATGACACAGACTACCGGCGGACGGGATACCATCTTGCTTTCATCTTCTGCTTCTTCTTTTAACAGTTCTGCAATCACATCTATTTTTTCTTCCGGTTCCGCGATACAGTTAAACTCCAGCGCAATTTCTTCTGCGTGTTCGTAGTCAATTTCCTGGTTCACGGTTACCATCGTGCCTTTTAAAAACAGTTTTTTCACAATTACAGATGGCTGCACTTTCATCTTGTCTGCCAATTCACGAATGGTCATATGCTCCGGCAGCGTAATGGAACGGATCGCATCCTCTTCCTTTGGCACATTCTGTGCAGGAGCTTGATTTTTCTTCTTATGGCCGCTCGTCTTTTCCAGATTTACATAGCGTTCCTGCCTCTTGCCGCCTAATTTATCGTAATCTTTACTGTTGTTTTTCTTACGGTTATTATCACGGCTTCTGTTGTCACGGCTTTCCTTTTGTATTTCTTCCGGAGAAGTCTTCACCGACTCTTTATGGAACCGGTTCATATTTTGTTCTAATTTGCCTTTAAATTCCTTCTGGCGATTTTGACCGACTCTGCTGCCGTTTTTATCACCATAATTATTACCGGAATTCGCTCGATTATTCGAATGATTTTTCTCACCTTTTTGCTCAAATCCCGCATTTCTGCCACCTCTGTCATTCTGACCGCGTTCCGGTCTGCTATTTCCTGCATTTGACCGCTGACCGCTGCCGGATGCAGATTTTGGAACGCTTGCAGCACGCACTCCACGATCTGACTGTGAACGCTGCTGGTTACGATTATTTCCGGAACCGGATCTGTCATTCTTCTCATTGCGGTCTGTACGATCCGCTCTGTCCATCCGATCCGCTCTGTCTGTACGGTCTGCCTGTGCAGGACGTTCACTCCGCTCAGGTTTTTCTGCCTTTGCTGGCGCCGGTTTTACGATTTCATCATCCGGCACATGGGCGGATGCTCTGTCATAATTCGGTCTGTCTGCATTCGGACGAATTGGAATATGTGGTTTTTCTGCAGGTTTTACAGTTCTTGGCCCGCGTTCTCTGTTTGGCCGTTCCGCACGTTCTTTGTCTCCTGCAGACTTATTGCCTCGATTTGCATTCGGTTTGCGGTTCTGTTTGCTGTACTGTGCATTGAATACTGCCGTTATGCTTGCTTTTTTCTTCGGACGCGCTTCCCCTTCTTTCGGAGTTTCTTTTGAAGCTGCTTTCGTATCCGGCTGCCTTGTCTGCTTTGCCTGCGCAGCTTTTGTATCCGGCTGTTTTTGCGCAGATGCTTCTTTCAGCGCATTGTCCGCTTTTACCAATGTATCCAAATTTGCCTTTAGATCCGCCGCTTCCTCTGCTTCCAGCGCGTTGGAAGATGTATATTTTTTATCTTTATCTTTTGTCTTCTTATTCATATAATCTACGATTACCTTGCTTGCAACTTTCAGTTCTTTTGCAAGTTCATGTATTTTCTGCTTTGCCATATGCTATTAATTACCTCCATTATTCAGTTGTTCAGTTTCCGTTAACCTTTTGCTAATTGCTCCCGCCAGATTTTCATCCGTAACTGCCAATGAAGCTCTGAATTCTTTTCCAATGCAATTACCAAGTCGTTTCTTATCTGCATATTCAAACAGTGGTATCTGTCGATAGCTGCACATATCTGAAAAATGCTTTTTCGTATTTTGCGACGCATCCTTCGCAACAACTACCAGATAAGCTTTGCCGCCTTTTACAGCTTTTTCTGTTGAAAATTCACCACTTGCAATATTTCCTGCTCTGGCTGCGATTCCGATCATTGACAATACCTTATCTGGTTTCAACCGCACTCATCTCCTCTTTCAATAAATTCATAACGTCTTCCGGTATCCCGGTTTTCAAAGAACGCTCCAGTCCTTTTGATTGTATCGCACGCTGCAGGCATTTGACATTTTTACAAATATAGGCGCCTCTGCCATTCATTTTCCCGGTTTCATCCAGACAAATCACATTTTCTGCTGTTTTTACGATACGCACCATACTCTTTTTTTCTTTCGGCTCCCTGCATCCTACACATATTCTGGAAGGAATTTTTTTCGTCTTCACCAAACATCCGCACCTTCTTTGTCTTCTTCTAAAAACATTGGCTGTGTACTGTCTGAATTTACCGCACTGCTGTCATCATACGAATCCTCGTCATGTTCCCACTCATCAGATGCACGTTCCGAATCCGCTTCCCCGTCATATTCGTTTTCTTCAAATTCCTCAGCATCATAGCCGCTATCCTCTTCCCGATAGGATTCCTTATCATAATCCTCCTGCTGATATTCCTCATCATATTCCTCGTCATACTCATCTGCATCTTCATAGTCATTTTCATAATCCAGGAAATCTCCGGCTTCTCTTGCCTGCGTTTCGCTTTTAATATCTATTTTAAATCCGGTCAGACGCGCGGCAAGCCTTGCATTTTGTCCTTCCTTTCCAATTGCAAGTGACAGCTGATAATCCGGCACTACGACTTTTGCGGTCTTTTCTTCTGCGTCAGCAATAACTGAAATTACTTTTGCAGGACTTAATGCATTCTCAATCAGCATTGCAGGATTATCGTTCCATGTAATAATATCAATCTTTTCTCCTCGCAGCTCATTGACAATCGCATTCACTCTTGCGCCATTCATACCGACACAGGCTCCTACCGCATCTACATTCGGATCATTGGAGTGTACTGCAATCTTTGTACGGCTTCCGGCTTCCCTGGCTATACTTTTAATTTCCACAATCCCGCTTTTGACCTCTGTTACCTCAGATTCAAACAACCGTCTGACCAGCTCCGGATGCGTTCTGGATACAAGAATCTTCGGCCCCTTGGAAGTAGATTTCACTTCCAGAATATATAGTTTAATCCGCTCTGTCGGCTGGAAAACTTCTCCTCTTACCTGCTCATTTTCTGTCAGCACCGCATCTACTTTTCCAAGATTAATGCTGACATTTCTCCCCATATATCGCTGAACAATACCGGTTACAATATCCTTTTCCTTACTGTAGTATTCATCACAGAGAATTTTACGTTCTTCCTCACGGATTTTTTGCAATATGACATTTTTTGCATTCTGTGTGGCAATACGGCCAAATTCTTTGGATTTAATTTCAATATTTACCATGTCTCCAAGCTCATACCTGCTGTTAATCATCTTTGCATTTGCAAGACTGATCTCTGTCACAGGATCCTCGACCTCTTCAACAACTGTCTTTCCCTGAAACACATGATATTCGCAAGTCTCAGGATTCATATCTACCTTTACATTGTCAGACTTGCCAAAATGATTTTTACATGCAGTAATCAGTGATGTCTCGATCGCTTCCAGCAATATATCTTTACTGATATTTTTTTCTTTTTCCAATATATTCAACGCTTCTAACAATTCATTGTTCATTTTTCGATCCTCCTAATCTATGTGTACTGCTGCACTCAAAAATCAAGCGCCTGACGAATCAGAGCAATATCACTCTTTGCAAAGGAAAGTTCCACATCGTCCTTTGTAACAATTGTTACAGCGCTGTCGTCATATGCATGCAAAATTCCGCAAAATTCCTTCTCATGCTGAATCGGACGATAGGTTCGGATCTCTACGTCTTTTCCAAGATTTCTGGCGTAATCCTTTTCCTTTTTCAGCGGTCTTCCGAGTCCTGGCGAACTGACCTCAAAGGTGTAAGATGCGTCGATATAATCCAGCTCATCCAAGATCGGATTCATTTCTCTGGCCACGTCTTCACAATCGTTTACGGTAATTCCGCCTTCTTTATCTATATAGGCACGCAAAAACCACGTATTTCCTTCCTTTACATATTCTACATCAACGAGATCGAAATGAAACCTGCTTAAGATTGGCAGGAGCAGTTCTTCTGTTTTCTGTTCATATTCTTCTCTTCTTGACATTCTTTACACCTCCTTATATGCCGCTGTAAAACGCTGCACATTTATTTTATTTTTGTGTAACAGTTCCGATGGCCCATTCCATTGATCTGCTACATTGTTGTTTCAAATGCAGTACAACGCGAATTGAGAGTGGATGGCAATCCACTCTCAATAAATAGTTACTTTATTCTTAATTAATAAAATAGCACTTTTGCATGTAAAATGCAAGTGTTTACGGAAAAATTATCCTCATTTTTCGTTTTTATGTATCCTTTTTTGAAATCCTGCCTATCTCCTCATTCCAAATCTGCAACAATTTGTCTGAGCTTTTCAATCTGCTTTGCAGAAAGTTTTTTCCTGCTCAGCAAAGCAGCAAACAGCTTGTCCACAGAGCCATCATAAATTTTATTAATCAATTCGTTTGTTTCAGCTTCCTGCACTTCTTCTTTCGGAATCAGAGCGTGACAGATAAAATTAGGTTCCGAACGCTCAATCGCTCCCTTTTTTATACAACGTCTGATAAGTGTATAAGTTGTGTTTTTATTCCAGCCTAACTCTTTCGTAAGAACATCTGCAACATGTTTTGCCTGTACATCACCTTCTTTCCAAAGAATATCCATAACTTTTAATTCAGAGTCGAAAAGTTTTACAGTTTTTTTATCCATGCCGTATATACTCCTTTCAAACAAGACTGTAGTAGTCCTTGCAATATAGACTACTACAGTCTTATAAAAATGTCAATATACTAAAGAAGATATTTAGAAAACAAACCTGTTATGAAAAAAGCATAGCGATATGCCATAGATAACAAAAAACCAGAAATGTTATTCTTCAACATCTCTGGCTTCATTACCCATAGACCGGGTTTTCTGATAACAGTCCGTACGGGAATCGAACCCGTGTTTCCGCCGTGAGAGGGCGGCGTCTTGACCGCTTGACCAACGGACCGTGACCATAAGTATAGTAGCACGATAGAAAAAAAAATGCAAGCCTTTTTTACAAATTTTTTCAAAAAATTTTATCAGTTCGTATGAGTTCAGATCATGTGTTGCATATTGGCCTCTCAGACGTCGAATGATAAGCAGCTGCGTTGGATTCCGTTCCTTTTCCAGAATGCAACAAGCACTAAGCATTCTGCATTCACATTATGCCAGCCGGACGGTCGCGGCGCCTACTTCGCCCTGGCTAAACGCCAGCAGCTAAAGGCGCCGCTTGGCTTCGCCCCTGATTACCTAGCAGAATACTAAGTGCTTGTAGCATTCTTCCAACGTCACAGGAATCCAACGCAGCTGCTTATCATCCGACTGGTAATCACAAGTGTTACATGTAAATGTGTATGCTTTCGTAACCAGCTGAGAGAGGGCGTTTGTCTGGTCTGCCTGTGGCTTTGGAAGAATGCTTAGAATCACTTAGTATTCTGTTAAATAATCAGGGGCGAAGCCAAGCGGCGCCTTTAGCTGCTGGCGTTTAGCCAGGGCGAAGTAGGCGCCACGACCGTCCGGCTGGCATAGTTTAGATACAGAATGCTTAGTGATTCTTAGCATTCTGGAACGGACACCGGCAGACCAGACAAACGCCCTCTCTCAGCGTCCGGGAATCCATAGTATACAATACATGATCCGAACTGTTACATCCGTTCAAATAATAGTAATTATATGAGCTCAACATCCATCGCAAAACAGCCGGAAAATCTTATATCTATGATTTCTCCGGCTGTTTTGCATTGTACAAAATAAGCATATACTTATCTTAGTCTTTTATTAAAAAACCTTAGTCTTCGTATCCGTTCGGATTATTTTTCTGCCATCTCCAGGAATCTGCGCACATTTCCAAAATCCCGTTTTCTGCTTTCCAGCCCAGTTCCTTTTCTGCCTTATCCGCATTGGAATAACAGGTTGCAATATCTCCTGCCCGGCGTGGCTTTATCACATATGGAATCTTAATATCATTTGCCTTTTCAAAGTTTTTTACGATATCCAATACACTGTAGCCGTGTCCTGTGCCGAGGTTGTAAATGCAAAGGCCCGCATTTTCTTCAATCTTCTTTAATGCTTTCACATGTCCTACCGCAAGATCTACAACATGAATATAATCTCTGACGCCAGTTCCGTCCGGTGTATCGTAATCATCTCCAAATACACCCAGTTCTTTTAATTTTCCAACTGCTACCTGGGTAATGTATGGCATTAAGTTGTTTGGTATTCCATTTGGATTTTCTCCCATAAGACCGCTTTTGTGTGCGCCAATCGGATTAAAGTAACGCAGTAAAATAACATTCCACTGAGGATCTGCCTTCTGAATATCCGTCAGCACCTGCTCCAGCATGGATTTTGTCCATCCATATGGATTTGTGCACTGTCCCTTTGGACAATCTTCTGTAATCGGAATTTGTGCAGGATTGCCATAAACAGTTGCCGAAGAGGAAAAAATAATATTTTTGCAGTTATGCTCACGCATAACATCTACCAGTGTAAGTGTTCCGGAAATATTGTTGTTATAATACTCCCATGGTTTTTGTACCGATTCGCCGACAGCTTTTAAGCCCGCAAAATGAATACAGCTCTCAATTGCATTTTCCTCAAACAGCTTGTTTAAAATTACCCGGTCTAAAATATCCCCTTTATAAAACTTAAGCTCTTTCCCTGTAATCTGTCTTACTCTGTCCAATGACTTCTCGCTTGCATTGCTCAGATTATCCAATACAACAACTTCATAGCCTGCATTTAACAGTTCTACACATGTGTGGCTTCCAATATACCCCGCTCCGCCTGTTACTAAAATTGCCATAATATTGTTCTCCTCTCTTTTTTTGCAGCAACATAGGTTTGCATCTGTATCTTTGTGCTTTAAGTTTATCTCTGTTTGCATCAAATGTACAGAAAAAAATGTATAATAAACATGTAATTTTGTTGCACAAACACAAAAATTGCTTTATAATCCTTTACAACATATGATAAACAGCTGTTACAGGTTATTTACATACAGTTTCTAAATATAAAACTTTGCAAAGGATGCCATCTATGAATGCGAATTATAAAAACTCCTATAAATCAACAGAGAAAGAACTGGTATCTCTGGCTGTATATAATGTCGGATATCAAAAATGCGATCCACAATACCAATGGGGGCCGGGTGTGAGAGATCACTATCTGATTCACCATATTATTTCAGGAAAAGGCTGCCTGAAAATAAAACAGACATCCTTTGATCTGAAAGCCGGAGACTCTTTCTTAATCTATCCGGATACAGAAGCATCGTATACGGCAGACGCAAAAGAGCCCTGGGAATATGCATGGGTAGGATTTAATGGTTCTGATGCGCCGATTATTCTAAAAGCAACCGACTTTACGCCAACCTGTCCTGTAATTACAAATACTCCTTACGGAAAAGAGCTGACGCATCAGCTGCTCCATATCTATGAAGTACGTGGAAATGATTTTGAAAGCGCAGTAGAAATGACCGGGCGTCTGTATACGGCTTTAGCTGTCTTTTTAAAAGGAGCCGAACATACACCCATTCAAAATAATTATCATACGTATGTGCAAAAAGCGATCGAATATATCTCTGCCCACTACTCCTATCCGATCACCGTCGAAGATATCGCAGATTATGTGGGATTAAGCCGCAGCCATCTGTTCCGTTCGTTTGAAACGGTGCTGCAGATTTCTCCAAAAGAATACCTCTCTCAATTTCGGATCAAACAGGCATGCTATCTGCTGCGGCATTCGAATCTGTCAATTACAGCGATTGCCAATTCTGTAGGTTTTGAAAGCAGCTTGTATTTTTCGAAAGCTTTTAAAAAAGCAAAGCATATGCCGCCCCGCGAGTATAAGGAAAAACATAGCGGTTCATGAGCAATGACATCATTACACTGCCACGCATACCGCGCCAGCGACAATGCATAATACTCCCAGTACTTTTTTCTTTGTAATGGTCTCTTTTAAAATAATATATGACAGCAGCATCGTCCATATATATGTGATGGAAGAAACCGGAAGCACGACAGAATAATCCAAATACCGCAGCGCCAGTATATTAACCGCTGCCGCTGCCAGATATAAGATTCCTCCAATATATAAATGAACGTTTAACAGCATTTTTATAAATCCTTCGCTTCCTGACGCCCTTTTAAAAAAGATCGAAGCTGCCGCTCCCATAAATGTCATAGATAAAACCATACCTGTTTCAATCATTCCGCATCTCCTCCCGCAATCAGTATCACACCGGATGTTATAATGATAATACCGACCACCTTAAGCGCCGATATTTTCTCCTGCAGCACCAAAAATCCCAGTATTGCACTTAACACATAATTAGCGCTCATCATAGGCTGCAGCACAGACACACTTCCATACCGATAGGCTAAGAGCATGATAACCGCTCCTATCCCATACAATGCAAATCCGCAAATCAAAAATAATATGCCATTTGTTACAGAAAGCTTCCACATCAGCTGACCCACACATGCAAGAACAGCAGCGGTAAGCATCAGCACAATTCCTTTTTTATTTTTTTCAAACGATTCACGCATAGGAATCCCTCACTATCATTAAATTTAATCGAAATATAAAATACCCCCGCAAACAAATGTTTACGAGGGTCAAATGCATCAGCAAAGCTTGTCCGTTATGCTGCCTTTTCTTTTGCAATCTCTGCTAATTTTGCAAAGCCTTCTGCATCATTCACAGCCATATCAGCCAGAACCTTGCGGTTCAGGTCGATATCTGCCATTTTTAAGCCATGCATAAATCTACTGTAAGAAATGCCATTCATTCTTGCAGCAGCATTGATACGGGCAATCCACAAGCTGCGGAACTGTCTCTTTCTTTCCTTACGTCCTTTATAAGAAGTTGCAAGCGCCCGCATGACAGACTGTTTTGCAACACGATACTGTTTCGAGCGTGCGCCTCTATAGCCTTTTGCTAACTTTAATACTTTTTTATGCTTTTTCTTTGCGTTCAAGCCGCCTTTTATTCTTGCCATGTCTGATCTCCTCCTTCATTATTTAAATGTATGGTAAAATCTGCTTCATGTTCTTTACATTGGATGCATCTACAGTTGTTGCGTGTCTGAGATTTCTCTTTGTCTTCGGAGACTTCTTTGTTAAAATATGTCTCCTATAGGCTTTATTTCTTTTTAATTTTCCTGAGCCTGTTACTTTGAAGCGTTTAGCGGCTGATCTTTTTGTTTTCATTTTTGGCATGATTTATGACCTCCTTATAATAAGTACTTCCGTTTATTTCTTTTCTGCCAGCACCATACTAATTGCGCGTCCTTCGACTTTTGGCGCCTTTTCCACTACTGCCACCTCTTCCAGCTCTTTCGCAATATCATCTAAAATATGCCTGCTGGCCTGCATGTGAGCCATCTCACGTCCACGGAAACGAAGCGTTACTTTTACTTTGTTTCCTTTTGTAACAAATTTTCTGGCAGCATTAATTTTGGTATTCAAATCATTTGCTTCAATATTTGGCGAAAGGCGTACTTCCTTGAGCTCTACCACCTTCTGCTTCTTCCTGGCCTCTTTCTCTTTGCGAGCCAGCTCATAACGATATTTTCCATAGTCGATAATTTTGCATACCGGCGGTTTCGCGGTCGGAGCAATCTTTACCAAATCAAGTTCTGCCTCCTGCGCAAGCTTCATTGCTTCTTTTGCGGACATGATTCCAAGCTGCTGTCCGTCTTCACCAATTACACGAACTTCCCTGTCACGGATCTGTTCATTAATCATTAAATCACTAATGGTTTTACACCTCCAAAAAAATAAAGTGGATAGGCAGAACATCCACTTTCAAAGACATGATTCAGGCATCTGAATCGATATTGTCGTTATGAACACTTAGTCACGCGATTATGCTAAGGTGAGAGTGGATACTCTACTTCGTTTTTACAACGTGTATAGGATAGCATACCTTATTATGGGAGTCAATACCTTTTTTACATTTTTTCTTCGAATATGTTTGTTGTATTGTTACTTTTCATGGGGTGGGGCAAGTAATAAAGCAACAGTTTAGACAAAGTGTTGCTTTTGGGCCTC
>CAJUBQ010000047.1 GCA_910584595.1 uncultured Eubacterium sp. | reverse complement strand
TTTTTAGCAAAGAGAATCCTTTATTATAAAGGTTTTAGAGTTTCGCAATTACCTAGATAATCATAAAAATCCGAAAGGAGACGAAGAAGAAATGAAAATTGACAAAAGCAAACTGACAGATGCGGAGAGGGCTTTCTTGGAAAGCATTGAAAAGCGGTATGGAGATGGTGAAGCAGATCCGGAAAATAGAGGCGCGATGCCGACAGAACCGCCAGCGGCAGAGCAGGTGCAGGATGCGCCAGTTGAGCCAGCCGTAACAAAGTCTGCATCACAGCCTGCAGCCGGGACAGCGCCCGCACAGCAGGTAGACGAAGCGGACAATATTTACAAAGGGCTGCATCCTGCAGTCAGGGCAGAGCTGGAAGGATTGAAGAAATTTCGGGAGGCTGCAGAAGACAGGGAACTTGCAGAGGTGGCAAAGAGATATGCGATCATTGGCAAGAAAGAAGAAGACCTGGTTCCGGTGCTCAAGAATTTAAGGGCAGCAGGCGGAACCGCTTATCAGGATATGATTGCCGTATTGGACCAGGCAGCAGCTGCAGTTGAAAATTCCGGTGTGTTTTCTGAAATCGGCAAGTCCGGGCATGGCAGCACAGATGGGAGCGCCTGGGCGGAGGCAGAGGCAAAGGCGGCAGAGCTAATGAAATCAAAGACAGGATTATCCAAGGCGCAGGCGCTTGATGAAGTCCTTATGACAAATCCTGAACTGGCATAAAAATGTGAGAAGCGAGGATTTAAAACTAAAAAGGAAGCAGCTGCATGGGCGGAGCAGTTTATCGTCCAGCAATCACACAATCTGGATATGACCTTTAAATCATTCTGGGAATTATACCGGGATGATATGTCGCAGAGACTTAGAGAGAATACGGTACGGAGTAAAGACTACATAGTAGAATTGAAGATTCTTCCGTATTTTGGAGAGCGGAAAATTGCTGATATTACAGCAGCAGACATACGGCAGTGGCAAAATGGAATAATAAAACAGGGATATGCACAGACATATCTCAAAACGATTAACAATCAACTCAGTGCGATTTTTAATTATGCGGTGAAGTACAATGATTTGCCAAGGAATCCAAGGAATCCCTGTTCGCAGGCAGGAAGCATGGGAAAAGGAAAAGCGGAGGAAATGCAGTTTTGGACGCAGGAGGAGTTTGAAACTTTTATCGAAGCAGTAAAAGACAAGCCTGTCAGCTATTATGCATTTCTTACAATGTATTGGACAGGTATTCGTGTTGGCGAATTATTAGCGCTCACATTATCAGATTTTAATGCTGAAGAAAAGACATTATCTATTACAAAGTCCTATCAGAGAATTAATGGCAGAGATATCATAACAGAACCAAAGACAGCAAAGGGAAAACGAATTATTACTCTTCCAGATTTTCTTGTTGCGGAATTGGAAGAATATGTTAGTAAGTTATATGAAATGATGGCAGATAATCGCTTATTTATGGTGACAAAATCGTATCTTGAAAAAGAGATGATTCGTGGCGCCAAATTGTCCGGTGTGCAAAAGATAAGATTGCATGATCTTCGCCACAGCCACGCTTCATTGCTGATTTCCAAATTGGGGGGGGGCGCAGCCGAACCTTGTGGCAGAAAGACTGGGACACGAGAAGATACAGACAACAATTTCTACATATTCCCACTTGTATCCGAACCAATCACGCAATCTGGCTGATCAGTTGGATGGACTTATGGATAGATTAGAGGAAGATGAGGAAGGAGACGATTGTGCCGGGAAAGCATAAAAATCTAACGATAGCATTTCGTCCCAGTGAGTGGGAGAAGGCGATTATAGAACAAAGGGTAGCATTAAGTGGTATGTATAAGAAGGATTTTATTACAAGAAGCTGTGTGTACTCTAATATTGTCATGGTCGGCAAAAGGGAGAATATACAGCGGATTGTAGATGCATTACAGGAAATGCAGATAGTTATGAGGGAAATTGCCGGGCAGATTCAGTCCGGCAGTTTTTCATTGCATGATGAAAGTTATCAGGAATTAAAAAGGGATTACCTGGCACTGGCAGTAACGGTTGTTGATATAG
Organism: uncultured Eubacterium sp.; assembly: GCA_910584595.1. Classification (GTDB taxonomy): domain Bacteria; phylum Bacillota; class Clostridia; order Lachnospirales; family Lachnospiraceae; genus Eubacterium_J. Next base: position 32,179 of record CAJUBQ010000047.1, on the reverse strand, counting down.
TAAATGGAGCCGCTTATCTGTTTGAAAAGGAAAATCCTAAAAATCAGAGGGATTGGAAAGCAGAATTGGAATTAGAACAGTACCGCAATGTACTTGGTCTGGGCAGGAAAAGTAAAGATGAGATTGAACCCGAGGGAAATTCGTGATATGATATTTAATGAAAAGGTAGATGGTTTAATGGAAACGGAGAAGCAGGCTGATTTAAAGCGTGAAGAAACGCTAAAGGCAATTGAGCAGTTGTGTTTGCTGGATGATAATCTGATGATATTAGCGTTTGACAGGAATATTGAAGCTACAGAACTGTTGTTAAATGTTATCCTTCAGCGCAATGATTTGAAAGTTTTGGAGGTTGTGGCTCAGAGGGAATATAAGAATCCGGTGTCTGGTGGGCGTTCCATTACCATAGATATTTATGCGGTAGACGGGGACGGAAAAATTTATGACATTGAAGTTCAGCGTGCATCATCAGGCGCAGATGTTCATCGGGCAAGGTTTCATTCCAGCATGATTGATACAAAAATGCTGAAAGCAGGGCAGGAGTTTAAGGAAATCCATGATTCCTATGTAATATTTATCACTGCTAAGGATATCATGGGTGCAGGGCTTTCCCTATACCATGTCGATAGGGTAATACAGGAGACAGGTGTATACTTTGGAGATGGTTCCCATATTATATATTTGAATGGCAGTTATAAGGATGACAATGATCCAATAGGAAAGCTGGCGCATGACTTTAGATGTCTGAGTTCTGTTGATATGTTTTATCCAGAACTGGCGAAACAGGTGAAATATTTTAAGGAGACGGAAGGAGGCCGGGAGATTATGTGTCAGGTGTTTGAAGATTTAGTGGAAAAGAGGGCAGAGGAAAGGGCGGAAGAAACAAGGATAGAAACTCTGTTTAGTGCTATTAAAAACCTTATGAAGTCTATGAAGTGGACAGCCGAACAGGCAATGACGGCAATGGATATATCTGAGAATGACCAGATGCTTTTGAAGGCAAAGTTTTAGGTTATGATAAAGTAAAAAGAATTGGGGAAACTCTGGTAATACTCATATTGCATGGTAAAACTTTGGTAATAAAAAGGCGCAGAACCAGAAAAATGGCTCTGTATTTCAGCGGATTTAGCGAATAGAAAGACTAAAAATCATGGATTGGGAGGCTGAATGACAGCCATGTGAGAAGAGTTCGAATAGAGTGAAAACTCCGCAAATCCAGTAAAATTGAGGGTTTGCGGAGTTTGTGCTTGCAAAATGCTTGCATTTTAATCATATGAATCTTTTTTATGGAATTTCGACAAGTTGAATGTATAAATATTTTCTAGTAAATAATTGATTTTTAGGAGTGAATAATAATGGTCGATTTTAAGGAGCAGATAAGAGAAGATATACAATTAATACAGCGAGATTATGGTTATATTGACGATAATATTCAAAGAGATGAGTTTGCGTTTAACTATTGGATACTTAGTAGATTATATAGTTTAGATGAAGAAATGATCCCATCTTGTATAACAGATATTCAAGATAAAGGGATTGATTGTTTTGTACATTATGAAGATACAAAGGAATTATATTTGATTCAAAATAAATACTATGATGCAAATACAAATGTAGATAGAAATGAGGTCTCCGATTTTTTTAACACCATTAAGCATACTGTTATCTGGAAAATATAAACGTTCAGAAGAATTGCAAAAAATTTTTGATCGTGTGCATGGCGATAGTGAATACAAGATATGACTTCATTTTTATGCAACAAATGATCTTGTAAATAATGATGTGCAGAATTTAATTGATCAATTTTCTTTTTCAAATGAAAGAGTAAATGCATTTGTAGGGGTAAAATATTTTAAATTAGCGGATATTAGAAGTATTTACTATGGAGATAGATTTACAAATAAGATTTCATTTACAGCAAAGCTGACCACAAGAGTATCTGGAACATCTTTGGATGTGCGGCCAAAGGATTATGAACTTGATTGGATGATTGATTTGCGGTTTATTATGGTAAATGTTGCTGATTTATATATACTGTATAAAGACGCAATTAAGCAAAATTATGAATTATTTGAAGAAAATATCAGATTTTTTTGGGAACGCAAGGGATTAATAATGGAATAATTAAAACGTTGCAATCTCAAACTGATAGAGAAAATTTCTTTTATTATAATAATGGTATTACTTTGATTTGTGAAAAATGCGAAACATTGAGGGGATCAGAAGCTACATCAGGATCTGGACTATTAAGGAATCAGTATGGATTTAAACTATATAATCCTCAAATAGTCAATGGTTGCCAAACTATAAATTCTATTGCAGAAGTTTTGTCTCACTGTAATGAGAGCAGACTCTATGATGAACTCGAGAAAACATTTGTTCTGGTTAAAATATATGTATTTGATAAAAAAACATAAAAAGATAAAGACGGATTAGATAAAAATATAGTAAAATATACAAATAGTCAAAATGGAATAGACGAAAAAGCATTTGCATCAAAATTGAATTATTTTAATAATTTACAGGCCGAGTTTAAAAAGAGGGGGATACTGCTTTTAGTTAAGCCTAGCGATAAAAATAAATTAAGCGTGGAATATAAAGATCAAGCAAAGTTTGCAGAATTGAAAAAAAGAAGCAAGGAGTTATTTCGATTATTTGATGTTGATGATTCTAAATTGAAGAATTATATGGTTCCATTGGAAAAGTTGCTAAAAGTGTTGCTTGCTTTTTCTAAAAATGGGTTTTATGCTTTTACAAAAGGAAGTTCAGTGTTAAAACTAAACAATATGTACTATAAAACATTTTCGCTAAATGTAGATCAATTGTTTACAATAGACAATATGATAAAACTTTATTTTTTATTTTTGAAAGCTGAAACTGAAAAAAAAGAAAGTGATGACAAACGTATGCCTATACCATATTATGTTCTTGGATTTATAGGAAGAGAATATAAAACACTAGAATTCAATCAACAAAATGAGAAATTGAAAGGACTGTTTGCAAATAAGAAGACAATGAATATAATTTATGATTTTTATTAAAATTTAACTCCTGCATATGCTGAAGAATATTTAAGCGTTCATAAAGAAGAATATAATAAAATGATTAAGCAGGAGATTGATGATGCATTACTCGATAAATTAATAATACAATCCGTTCGCTTTGCATCCGGTAAAGACACTTTGAAAAAATTCTTTCAAAAAAAATATATTTAATAAGAGTATAATATATACTATCGATAAACATATAATTAGTTTGCAATGTTAAGGGATTTGTAAGTTAGTAAAATATACTAAATTAGAGCATGAATGCCGTAGGATTCATTATTTAATAGGGATCTTACGGCATTTAGGTGTTAAATGTTAAAAGTAATCATTATTTTTCAAATAATCAATATGTCTTTTTATACGCTCATCTCTAGATAATGAATCATATTTTTTTTGTGTTAGCGGCAGACTGTAACTACAAATTTCAGCTTCTTTTTCTCTTTCATAACTTTCCCTTGATACAGCATAAGATTTTAAATCAATGACATTGTTATTCATTTTAGTAATAATCTGACATAAATCTCCATTATATTTAAATCTAGGATCATTACCATAAAAAGTGAGCCTTGTCCACCAACGATTCCTATCATCTGTTTCTCCTTCTTTTTCAATATCTAATCCATTCTCCATCCGGTCATGCACAGCAATCTCGCATCCGATTTCATTGATTTCCATCAATTTATATAAAAAACTTGCAACATCAGACAGATCAGATAAAGAAACTTCTTCCTGCCTCCCACAAAGCCAGTCTATAGAGACATTGCACTTATCCGCAATATTGACCAAAACTTCTATAGTAGGATTGTTTTTTCCGTTTTCATAAGCAGACATAGACGGCTGCGGAATGCCAATAAACTCGGCAAATTCTTTTTGTGATTTTCCAAGTGAGATTCTCAATGTTTTAATGCGTTCTCCGAAAATAGTCGATTTCAAAATTATTTCCTCCGTTTTTATGCTTGTTTTCATTATAGCAAATATATTATGAAAAATAAATAAGAAATCGCTATAAATATCAGAATAATAATATTGATAAACAAATAAATATTAGTATAATAGTATTTATTGGAAATAGTAATACATGGATTTCAAAATAACTAATAAAGAAAGGAAAAAGTTATGAACAAAAAATTATATGTTGATGTCAAAGAAGTTTGTGAAGATTGGGGAGTAAGCAGGGCACAAGGTTATAAAATGATTAAACAATTAAATGAGCGTATGCTCGCAATGAATCCGAATCTTATTGTATTGGCAGGTAAAGCGAACAGAAAATTTTATGAGGAAAATTGTTACGGAACAACGAAACAAGCATAATGAAAATTTTTGATAGTGCTTGGCTTAATTAAGAGAGACACTTGATTCTAAAATCATTAAGTTTTGCAGCTGCATTATTAAAAATTAAGAAGGGAGGCAGATATGCCTGTTTTAAAAAATAAGACACAGGGCAGATATGTGAATGTCTGTAAAGGTATTCGTGAAAACAGATCTCTTGGTCTAAGGGACAGGGGAATGCTGGTCACACTTCTGTCATTTCCAGACAACTGGGATTTCAGTATAGCCGGGTTTGCTAAAATACTGCCGGATGGAAAAAGTGCAATTTCAGCAAGTCTGGACAGGCTGATACAAATGGGATATGTAACAAAAGAACAGGAACGGACAGCTTATGGAAAGTTTGGGATGAATGTGATAAAAGTTCATGAAACTCCGATTGCTCCGTTGCCAGAAAAACCGTTATCGGAAAATCTGTCAACGGAAAAACCGTTAACGAGAAACATGCTGTCAGGAAATCCGTCAGCGGAAAGGCAGGAACAAGTAATTAATAAAAAAGTAACTAATAAAGAATCAATGAATAAACAAGTGATTCATAAAGAGAGTGACACGCTGTGCGATAAAGACTATAAGGAGTTGTGTGTGAAGTTTGGCAGGGAATCTGTTGATTATCAGATACGTAAGATTCAGGAAAGACACTATAAAGGCTGCATGAACCGCAGAACCATAGAGCAATGGTGTATGGAATACCAGACAAAAGTAAATCCGCCACAGACAGCTTGCAGCTACAATAATTTTCCACAGCGTACATATGATTGGGAGACATTAGAAAGAGAGTTGCTTGCCAGATCATATCAGGGGATGGAAGGAGGCACTGCTGATGTCAGCTAGCAAAGATGAAAAAAGGGGTACATGGAAAGTTTATATCAGGTATAAAGACTGGCAGGGTGAAAAACAGGTACATACAAAACGTGGCTTTGCAACAAAAAGAGAAGCCCTGGCATATGAAAGGGAGTTTCTTTTAAAAAAGTCTAAGGATGTTAACATGGGATTTCCGCAGTTTGTTGAGAGTTATATGGAGGATATGAAGCCAAGGCTCAAACTGAATACATTCCTGACAAAAAAGCATATTATTGATTCAAAAATTATTCCTTATTTTGCGAAAAAGAGCCTTGCAGAAGTTTCTGCAACAGATGTGATCCAGTGGCAGAATCAGCTGTTAAGCATGAGAGATGAAAATGACAGGCCATATTCACAAACGTATCTGCGTACAGTGCAGAATCAGTTAAGCGCTATTTTTAACCATGCCTGCAGATTTTACGGCTTATCGGTAAATCCATCCAACCAGGCAGGAAAAATGGGGAAATTGAGTTCAAGAGAGATGATGTTTTGGACAAAAGAGGAATATTTAAGATTTTCAGAGATGATGAAAGATAAGCCGGTATCTTTTTATGCTTTTGAAATTTTATACTCGACAGGAATACGTGAGGGTGAGCTGCTGGCATTGGAACGTGGGGACGTTAATCTGGAAACAAGAAAATTGAATATCAATAAATCTTATCAGCGTCTGGAAGGAAAAGATTACATCACGTCACCAAAAACGGAAAAAAGCAACCGGGTGATCGAACTGCCGGAGTTCCTTTGCCGGGAATTAGAAAATTATTTTGAAATGCTTTATAGGCTTGACAGCAGTACAAGATTATTTACGTTTTCTAAAAGTTACCTGCATCATGAGATGGATCGGGGAGCAAAAGCAGCCGGTGTGAAAAGAATCCGTATCCATGACCTTAGGCACTCACATGTGGCGCATTGTATTGAACTTGGATTTTCACCGGTCGCAATAGCTGAGCGCATGGGGTGCACTGGTCAACAAAAATTGGACACTTAAATTGTATTTTTTGACATACAATCTATAAAGTATTATACAGTTGCATATGTTTCTCTATACTGTTTGGGCGTTAAATACCCCAGTGAGTATGCAGGCCGTTCCTCGTTGAAAAATTTTATGTATGCAGCCATTTCTTCTTTGATATTTTCACCCTGCAGATGAAAATCCGTAAACAGTTCTGATTTTATCCATCCATTGATGGATTCCATTGCTGCATTGTCTGTCGGAGTTCCAGCGCATGACATAGAGTGGATGATACCGCATGTTCCCAGCAGGTCATTGTAGTTTTTTGATGCATATACGGATCCCTGATCTGAATGCAGCACTGTTCTGTATTCCGGATGCTGTTTCTTAAGTTCTATAAGGTCATGCAGGCCGCTGATGTATGTCATGCGGTCACCGCGTTTTGCAGAAAGTGAATGGCTTAATATTTCGTTATTCCAAAGATCCATATACAGTGTCAGTTCATAATAAATGCCTTTTAACCGGAATGCAGTCATGTCGCTCACAATGCACTGCATTGGCCCGTCAATTTTGAGCCCTGCGAGAATCAGGTTCGGATACACTTTGCGGGGTTCGCCTGGCTTTTTATACCGGTAATGCTTTGATTCACTTTTTATGCCGGCAATTTTGCAGCATTTATGCGCATACGTATTAGAAACCTTTAGTCCTGTATCAAGCCTTATTTTTGCGCTCAGCCACCGGTATCCGTGTGATGGATATTTCAAATGATATTCCCTGAACAGAATGACATTGTCTGCAAGTGCTTTTATTTTAGGAGCCGGATCAGAAAGACGTTTCTTCCAATAATAGAAGCTGCTTCTCTGGATACCCATGGATTCGCACAGCACACTGACTGGAAATTCACCAGATAATTCCAGTATTATTTCATATTCCAGCTGTCGAAGATTGTAATTGTCCTGTCTGCACCATCCCCTTTCACTTCGTATCCTTTTTTTAACCGTGCTTCACTAATCCGTGATTTCACCAGTTCCTTAATAAGTTCCTCTTTTGTCATTGATTCGTATTCAGACAGATCCGGTTCGGAAGAATATGTGTTTATTCTCACGGTATTTTCATCTTTTTGAATCCTGTTTTTGGGCGGCAGGCCGTTCACATCCCGGTACAGTCTCATGTAATCTCTGGCTGTGCCCTCGCTGATACTGTATTTTATGGCTGCATCGCTTTTGCTTAATTCATTGTTGTAAATCTGTTTTCCGATGTCCAGCCGTTCTTCCCTTGTATAACTCATTGATAAACCTCCTGTTCATTTCATAGGGGATTGTGTTTATGTATAAGATATGCAGTGTTCAATCTTACCATATACCCTGTCTAATTTCCACCCCCTCCGTGTCCAGTTTTAGTATACCACTTCACCCTGGTTATGGACAGGCGGAACGAAGGAAGTTAGGACCCGCGAGGCGGAGATCCTGGTAGACACGGGAGGTTCGCTGCCATAGAAGGAAGGGGATACACAAGGCCATGTAGAACGAAAACAAAGACGTTCTACTTCGTGTACCCAACACCCTCTATTTTCGTACCAGATACAGAGAAATGTCCATCTCCTTGGCTCATTCATCTGAGATATGAAACTAAAATTCCTTGATTTTTTTAAGGAAAATCACTTGTCAATATAGGGAGGCAGTTGTATGAGTTGTAATGCGAAGAAAGATCCAAACGGCACTTGGAGAATACAGTACCGCTGGACGGACTGGACAGGAGCAAAAAAGAGGCTTCAAAACCAAGAAGGAAGCGGAAGAATGGTATGCCCATTTCTTATTGCAGCAGTCCTCTGATCCGACAATGACGCTGGCTGATTTTTGGGAGATTTATTAGGCGGATATGGAAAAACGCTTGTGAAAGACAACCATGAAGCAGAAAGAATATGTGATGAACGATAAGGTTATGCCTTACTTTGGCAGTACGCCAATCAATGAAATCACAGCGCCTATGATAAGAAAGTGGCAGGGCGAGATGATGGAGAAAGGATTCAAGCCGACTTACCTGAAAACCATACATAACCAGCTCAGCGCAATTCTAAATTATGCAGTCAATTTTTACGATTTGCGCTCCAATCCATGCCGGAAAGCGGGAAGCATGGGTAAGAGCAGGGCGGATGAAAGACCGTACTGGACTTTGGAGGAATTTCAGAAGTTCTCGGATGCGATTATGGATAAGCAGGATTCGTGGGTTGCATTTCAGATTCTATTCTGGACGGGGATGCGACTTGGAGAACTGCTTGCCATTCAGGTAAAGGATATAAATTTTGAGGAAGGCACGATTACCGTTGATGAATCCCTTGCGAGGATTGACGGAGAAGATTTAATTACTGCGCCGAAAACGGAAAGTTCCATAAGGGTAATTACCATACACAAGGAATTGCAGGAGGTAATCAAAGAGTATATTTCAACGCTTTATCGGGCAAGGGCTGGCACACGTCTTTTTGCAGGAAGGACAAAGAGTTTCTTTGAGCATGAAATGGAACGTGGAATCAAGCTGTCAGGCGTGAAAAAGATTATTGTCCATTGTACCAGACACAGCCATGCGAGTATGCTCGTGCAGATGGGATTTAGTCCTGTAGAGATTCGAAAAGGTTAGGGCATGGGAAAGTTACGACTACGATTGAAGTATATTGTCATCAGTCTATGGATGCGCAGATAAAAATTGCAGACAGGCTTGGAAAAGTGGAGAGGGGTGAGGAAAGTGGCGTGTAAGCGTGAAGCGAGGTTTCGCCGTAATACAATCGCTTTCTGGCTGAGTGATGAAGAAAAAGCCCAAGTAGAAGCGAAGATTATCCTATCGGGACTTCCTAAAGGAGATTATTACCGCAAAGCCATATTAGGGAAGGAAGTAACGGTAACTGTTGGAAATTATATGTCTAACAGGGTTGCAAAAGTATTAGAACAGATATTGGATCAACTGAAAAATGGGAATACGGAAGATGAAAAGTTATTGATGGAGCTGATAAAGCAGTTATTAGTAATCGGGCGGAATGGAAATGCCCCTGCTGGTAACAGGGACATTTCGGAGACAGATTAGGTTGTTGGAGCAACTTAATCTGAGTGCAAAAAAGGACGAGCCTCTTTGTATATATTTGTAGATTTATTATAGCAGAGACTTTTATGGATGAAAAGGAGAGAAAGCTGTAAAATTGAATATTTTTTCAGGGGTAAAAGAACATCTGACGGCAAGGCAGGCGGCAGAATATTATGGTTTGCAGGTTAAAAGGAATGGTTTAGCGTGTTGCCCCCCTTCCATGATGACAGACACCCAAGCATGAAGATTGATAAGAATTATCACTGTTTTGCCTGTGGTGTCGGCGGAGATGTGATTGATTATGTTTCCCGCAGGTATGGATTGTCACAGTTTGATGCGGCGTTAAAGCTGATAGAGGATTTTTCTCTGCCTGTTGACATAAGGGGAAATACGGAGTTGGGTGTGCAGGAAAAAGAGCGCATCCGTAGGGAAAAAGCAGAACGTGAAAGAGTAATGCATATTCGTAAACGTTTTGAAAAGTAGTCTAACCAGACGGTTGCCATATTGAAGAACTGTATTTCAGAGATTGACAGTGTAAATCGTTTCTTGATTGGAAAACCGCCTGACATTATTTTTTCAGAGGATTATGCGCAGACGCTTCATGCGGAGCCGGTTATGAACTACTGGCTTGACATTCTGTGCATGGGAGATGTTGCAGAAAGGCAGGAATTATTTTTAAAAGATAGAAAGAAGGTGGCGGAAGTTGCAGGAAAAGTCTGCGCAGGCAGAAAACGAATTATGGAATGCAGTCGGGGAAGCGCTTGATACAGAAATGAGTGTGGTTGAGGATGTGCTGGAATCGCTTACGAGAATGCAGAAAGGGAATGTGAAATCTTCCATCGAAAACTGCATGACTATTTTATACAGAGATCCGGTGCTGAAAGATGCTATATGTAAAAATGAGCTGACAAATAAAACTGACATTGTGAAGCCGCTGTCATGGAAACGGAATGTAAGCTGTGTTACTGATGTGGATATGTACCAGATCCAGCGGTACATAGAAACGAATTATGGAATTTCCAGTGATAAAGCGATTAACAAAGCTGTCAGTATTATAGCCAGTGAGAAAAGTTATCACCCGATAAGGGAATTTCTTGAAAAACTGCAATGAGATGGGAAAAACCGGATTGCAGATCTGCTACCATGCTATCTCAGCGCAGATGATAATGAGTATACAAGGGAAATTATGCGGCTTCTGATGCTGGCGGCGATACATCGTATTTATGAGCCGGGCTGTAAGTTTGAGATTATGGTCTGCCTTGTCGGAGGACAGGGTGCAGGAAAATCCACATTCTTACGTTTCCTTGCTGTCAATGACGAGTGGTTACGGATGATTTGAAGCGTATGGATGATGAAAATGTTTACAGCAAGATGCAGGGGCATTGGATTATTGAAATGTCGGAAATGCTTGCCACTGTCAATGCAAAAAGCATTGAAGATATTAAATCATTTTTAAGCAGGCAGAAAGAAACATACCGTATTCCGTATCAGACTTATGCGGAGGACAGACCAAGACAGTGTATCTTTGTCGGCACATCAAACAACCTTGACTTTCTTCCGCTGGACAGGACGGGGAAGAGAAGATTTGCGCCTGTTCTGGTTCATCAGGAGCGTGTGGAGAAACATATACTTGCAGACGAAAAGGAGGCGAGGAAATATATTGTGCAGGCATGGGCGGAGGCCATGGTTATCTACAAGAACTGTACACATGAGCTGAAGCTGTCAAAGGAAATGGAAGAATACTTGAAGGAGATGCAGAAACAGTTTATGCCGGAAGATACAAAGGTTGGAATTATTCAGGCATGGTTGGATGACTGTACTGACGAATATGTATGCAGTGAGATGATTTACAGAGAAGCGCTTCGGCACGAGTACGAAGAACCGAAACAATGGGAGATTAACAGTATTATGAACACCTGTATTGACGGGTGGGAGAAAGTCAGTTCTCACAGGTTTGATAAGTATGGATTGCAGAGGGGATGGGAGCATAAGGCTGATAGTCAGGGTTTTTCTCCATTGCTGAATAATGTGCAGACACCTTTTGGGTAAAGTATTGTTTTATTTTATACTCTTTTTTATTCCGTTTACAAAGTCTGTTTACATTTTTGTAATCGGCGGGTTTACATCAGAATATAAGAAAATCAAGGCTTTCGGCTATTTGTAAACGGTGTAAACAGAAAAAACTGAAAACCCAATAACAAGATTAACAACAATATAGAGGGCATTTATGATGCAGAAATATAACAATAATATGAAAGTAATTATTGGTTTGGATCATGGCTATGGGAATATTAAGACGGCGCACAGGGTATTCAGGACAGGCGTGGAAGGTTTTGAGGAAGAACCGATTGTCAGTATGAATTATATCAAATATAAAGATAGGTATTATGTGATCGGGGAAAACCATTTGATTTATCAGGGCAACAAGACCGATTCGCAGGACTTCTTTATCCTTACGCTGGCAGGACTGGCGGAGGAACTGAAATTCAGAGGTCTTCATGAGGTAAAAGTGGTGCTGGCGGCTGGACTTCCGCTTGCTTGGGCAAAAAGTCAGGCGGCAGATTTTAAGAAATATCTGATGCAGGAACAGGAGCTGTTCTTCTCATTCCGCAAAGAGAATTACAGGGTGCATTTGTGCAGAGTGGAAGTGTTCCCGCAGGGATTTGCGGCGGTATGCAATGCCGGTTCGATGAAAGGCTTTAACATGATAGCAGATATCGGAAACGGTACGATGAACGTGATGCAGATTGTGGACGGCAGACCGTTGGAGAAAAGCCTTGTGACGGACAAATTCGGTGTTTCTATCTGCATGAAGGAAATCCAAAAGGAATTATCCAAGTCAGCGGGGGGAAAGCATACCGGAGATTATGATTGAGCCAATACTGGTAAATGGCTTGCAGGGCAGGACGGATGATGTGGCGGGGATAGTCAGCCGGATTGCAGAACGGTATGCAGGAGATATTTTAAAGCGGCTGATTGACTATGGGTATAAGGAAAGTTTGGTGCATCTATATGTGATTGGAGGAGGCGACTGTCTGCTCAGGTATTACAGCGATATTGCTTCAAAAGGGAATGTGACTTTTATTGAGGACATCTGTGCCAATGCCAAAGGATATGAGTGCCTTGCAATGCAGAAACAGCGCAGACAGGCGGTATAGAAATGAGGTTATGGAATGAAAAAGACCTATAAATGCAGCAACATAAAATTCTGCATGGAAGATGAAAATCAACGCAGGACATGGGAATTTTTACAGGGCATGACACGAAAGGACGGTTCTTATGGGAAAGCACTTTCTGATGCGTTTGTGGAAATTCTTGACGGAGAAATACAGGTTAGGGCAGATGAGGTGATGGATTCACGATTAGAATTGTCAGAGCAGAGTTTTGGAGAGCTGGCGGAATTGCTTGACAGGGTATTGGAGCAAAGATTCCATAAGATGATCCAAGAGATGCAGGAAGTGTTTGCGGAGCAGATGAGCAGAACTTTCATAGAATATATGCGTGATTCCCATTTTGGCGCAGAACTTTCAGAAGATAAAGCGGATGTGGACGGAATGGAGCGGATGCAGGAGCCGAAACTGTCCGAGGACATGATGGCGTTTGCATTTGCAATGGGCGGATAGGCGGTTCCGAATTTCTATATTCGGTACTCAATCCTTAAAGGGAGCCTATAGAACGGTTACGAAAAGTTTTATTCGGCACCGCCGCCCATAGCGAATGACGGTGGTATTCTGCCGGAATGAGCAGTCTGCCGGATGGGTTTCATGGCAGACTATGCCGCTGTATCTGCGGCATCAGCCCCGCAGGGCGCCTTACTTTTGACAAAAGTAACAAAACCGTAGTTAGTCTTGGTACATAAAAATATAAGAAAGAGAGTGATGCATTGGCGGCAAAAACAATTTCTTTTCCAAAAGGGAAAGGTCATCTTACGCACAATAACAGGGATTTTATCTGCAATAATGTGGTGCCGGAAAGAACAGCTTGGAACCGGATTTACATACAGGAATCATTAAGAGATGCTTATGAGAAATGTTTCGGACAGGCGCTTCGAGATTATAATGCGGCGCAGAAGCGCAAGGACAGGCAGAAAGACGATTATCTGAAAGAGATAGAGAACTCCGGAAACAAGGAAAAGACATTTTATGAAAATATCGTACAGATAGGCAAAAAGACGGATACTCCGGTCGCAGATGAGAACGGGGTGATGACAGAGGAGGCAAAAGCGGCGATAGAGGTCTTAGACCGCTATGCAAAGACTTTTCAAGAACGTAATCCAAATTTATATTTATTTAACTGTGTGATGCATTTGGACGAGGCAACGCTGCATCTGCATATAGATTATATCCCTGTGGCGCATGGATATAAAAACGGCATGAAAACATGCAACAGCCTGACAAAAGCATTCCAGCAGATGGGATTTGCAAAGGCGGTCAGCAGAAAACAGAATGAAACGGTAGCATGGCAGGAACGGGAGAGGGAATATCTGACAGAACTGTGCAGGGAGCAGGGGATTGAGATAGAAGTCCTCGGTGTACAGAGGGATAATCTGTCACTGCCGGAATATAAAGCAACGATGCGTGAAGTGGAGGAACTAGAACAGCAGGCGGTGGCACTGGATAGGCAGAATGAAATTCTTGAACAGCAGAACGATGATCTTGCACAGAAAACATCGGAACTTTGCGGACACATGCAGGAAATGGAGGCGAAAAATAATGAGCTGGTGTTACAGGCACAAGAACTCACAGAGCAGATTGAGGAAGCGGCGAAGGAGGTTCTTGCGAAACATGATTTAAGGGTGGAAACATTTAAAATGATTTCAAAGGAAGTGGCAGCGGAAACAAAAAGTATGAAAAGTGTTACTGTTTCAGTGACAAGTCTTTTCGGTGGTGAGGAATATGTCAAAGTAAAGAAAAGCGACTGGAATAAAATACTGGATGCTTTCAGCAAGGCAGTATCAAGAAATCATCTCTTGGATAAGTATGAGAAGAAAATTTCTGGTTTGGAGCGGAAGATAGATACACTTACTGACCAAGTTGAAAAATTAAAACGGTTTGTAGCATCAAGAGGATTGGGTAGAGGCATTTGTAGAATTTGTAAAATCACTTGCACCTAAAACCATGAAACAGCGATTGGAGGACGCAAAATCAGAAGCAGATGTGCATAACAGACAGAGGGAAATGCCGGAAGGGGGGGGCAGACAGAAAAAAGTAAGCGATGGCAACAGGAAATGTAAATTTTAAAGGAAAGAGAGGAAGAGACAATGAATTTAACTTATGAGAAATGTGGTGATTACTTGATTCCGAATTTAATACCTGATCCGGAGCCGGAGGGAGGGTTGAGAAAGTTTGGATTGATGCGTAAATCTTATTTAGAGAATCATAGGAGAGGTGTTTATTTGGGGCTACTGTTATCTGGCAAATTGAAGAAACATCTGCTTATGATACAGGAACAGGCGGAGGAAAGATTTGATTTGCTTGTGGAGCAGATGGCAGAGAAGGAGGAAGTGACAGAACAGTTAAAGGAACAGGAACAGATGCTTTGGGTGCAGAGAATGAATTGCATTAGGGCGAGGGCAGAGGAGATTGTGAGGGAAGAAATTAAATATATACTTTAAGGAAGATGAGCAGAGAAGTCTGCTCTCTTTCTATTGCTATTAATTTAAGTTCGGATTGAATATCTAACGATTTCGTGATATAATTTGGAAAGAATTATTAAGGAGATATATAATGGCAGTCATATATGACAAACTATGGAAATTATTACAAGAAAAGAATATGAAAAGAATTGAGATGCAGCGGAAGGCTGGAATTAGTGGCAATATTCTTGCACGAATGGGAAGAAATGAATACATTTCAATGGAAAGCGTTGAAAAGATATGTTGTGCATTGCATTGTAGAACAGATGATATTTTAGAATTTGTAAATGGAGATTCAGTAGAGAGTGAGGATCAATAGATGGGAAATAAGTTAGAGCTGACATGGTATGGCAAGGAAGAACCATTAAAAATTGAACCGCGTCTGTTGATTGAAAATGTAAAGTTGTCATATGGATGTGATAATGATGGAATAACAGACAATATGCTAATTCATGGGGATAATCTGCTGGCATTGAGGGCATTGGAAAAAGAATATACGGGGAAGATAAAGTGTATTTATATTGATCCGCCTTTTAATACGGGACAGGCTTTTGAGCATTATGATGACAAAATGGAAATGTCTATTTGGCTTGATCTGATGAGAAGCAGGTTACAGATTATGCATTCTCTGTTAAGCGCAGAAGGCACTCTTTTTGTTCATATAGACGATGCGTATTTACCGTATTTAACAATATTGATGGATGAAATATTTGGAAGAATTAACAGAATGTATTTGATTACATTTAAACAAGGAGCGGCAACGGGGCATAAAGCTATAAACCCCGGCTGTGTAACAACGACGAATTTTATTTTAATATATGCCAAAGATAAAAATTTGTGGAAGCCTAACAAAGTGTATACAAAACGTGGTCGGGATGACAGATATGGAAAATTTATAACTAATATAGATGCATCATATAAGGACTGGAATATTATAACATTAACAGAAGCCTTTGCGGATTATATAAAAGAGGATATTTCAACAACGAGGAAAATCATAAAACAAAATCCGATGTTATTAGAGCAGTTTGTTATTGAAAATGCCAAATCAGTTATCCGTACAGCCCGTCCTGATATAAAAAGTGTTGGGAAGGATATACAGGACAAAATTGTTGAATCAAAAGAAAAGCCGAATGATATATTATATCTTCAAAGGGAAAACAGACCGGATATGTATTTCATAAATGGGGAACGCATATTATTTTATTCAAATAAACTAAAGAACATTGATGGAGAGTGGGTTTCAGCCGAACCGTTAACAACATTGTGGGATGATATTCTGTCAAATAATCTCCATAATGAGGGTGGTGTTTCTTTTCCTAAAGGTAAAAAACCAGAGCATCTTATTAAACGTATTTTCGAAATAGCCACACAACCGGGCGATATTATATTAGATTCTTTTCTTGGCTCAGGAACTACTATTGCGGTAGCGCATAAAATGGGCAGAAAGTTTATCGGGATAGAGATGGGCGAACAGGCGTATTCTCATTGTAAAGTGCGATTAGACTTGCTAATAAAAGGAAAAGATGCAAGTGGAATAACAAAATCTGTAAATTGGCAGGGCGGTGGCGGTTATCATTTCTATGAACTTGCGCCGTCATTGATTGTGAATGACATATTTGGTGAAAAAGTTATCAATCCTGAATATAATGCAGATATGCTGGCAGCGACAGTTGCACTGCATGAGGGATTTACCTACCAGCCGGATGAGAGTATATTTTGGAAACAGTCTAAAGGGAACGAAGATTCATTTCTTTATGTGACAACAAAGCACATAACTGGTGCATACATAGATTCTATAAGAGATATGATGGCAGATAACGAATATTTGATTATTGCGTGCCGCTCTTATGACAGAGGTATAGAGAAGGCTTATAAGAATATAGCAGTCAAGAAAATACCGCAGATGCTCCTTTCAAAATGTGAGTTTGGAAGGGATAATTATGACTTAAACATTATACACCCATTGGAGTATGATGAGGAGGATTGTGATGAGTGATATTGAATTTTCACAATACACAACAGATTATATTGCGGGGGTAATGTCTTTACGGGAACCGCAGAAAGAATCGCTTAAAAGATTAGAACAGATTACAGATGCGATTTTATTAAATAAGGATATGAATTTGGAAAAGGCGCTGGAATGTGTCAGGGATATGTTTCCGACATGTTCAGATTTTGAAAGAGCTTTCCTTTCCTTAACTTTCGCACTAGCTACAGGAGTCGGAAAAACGCGGTTAATGGGTGCTTTTATTACATATCTTTATACGCAGAAAGGGATAAAGAATTTTTTTGTGGTTGCGCCGGGAACAACTGTTTATGAAAAATTAAAAAGTGATTTAGGCGATCCAAGCAATCCGAAATATGTGTTTAAAGGATTGGGATGTTTTTCACTGCCTCCAAGAGTTATTGCGGGCGAAGAATACAGCAACAGAAATTTATATGTTTTTGACACAGATATTCATATCTATATTTTTAATATTGATAAATTCAATAAAGAAAATGTAAATATGCGGAAGGAGGATGAATATTTCGGCGGTTCTTTTTTACAATCGTTAGCGGATTTGGACGATTTGGTATTGATTATGGACGAATCGCACCATTACAGGGCACAAAAGGGCGCACAGGCTTTGGATGAGCTAAAGCCTGTGCTTGGATTGGAACTGACAGCTACACCATTAGTAAAAGCTGGAAAAAAACAAATTTTATTCAAGAATGTTATTTATGAATATCCATTGTCAAAGGCGATTGAAGACGGGTACACACGGACTCCGTATGCCATTACTAGGTCGGATATAGATTTTTTCCGTTTTGGTAATGAGGCGCTTGACAAGTTGATGCTGCAGGATGGTATTGCGCAACATGAAAAAACGAAACGTTGTTTGGAAGAGTATGCTTTATCGCATGATAAAGAAAAAATAAAACCTTTTATGCTAGTAGTCTGTTCTGATACAAATCATGCGGCATGGGTGGAAAACTATATTAAATCAGAGGAATTTAGGGCAGGAAAATATAAAAATAAAGTCATTACGGTGCATTCAAAGAAAAGCGGCGCAGAAAGCGACTTTAATACCCGACTGCTGCTTGGTGTGGAACAGGCTGATAACCCTGTGGAAATTGTGATTCATGTAAATATGCTAAAAGAAGGATGGGATGTCAATAACCTTTATACGATTGTACCACTCCGTACTGCGGCATCTAAAATACTGCGCGAGCAGATGGTAGGAAGGGGACTGCGTCTGCCATACGGGAAAAGAACAGGGGACAAAGCGGTTGATGCAGTAATGCTGACTGCACATGACAAATTCGAGGAGATATTGGCAGAGGCACAAAAGGGAGATTCTATTTTTAAAAAGGGAAATATTATTAATCTCGATAAAGAAGAGGAAGAAGAAACGGTTTATACACAGTTATCCTTTGACATAGAAGAAAACCACAATTTGGATGCTGCATATGAATATACCAAAATTCAAAAAACACAGGAAACAGATTTGATATTAAAACAAGTGGCGGAAAAAATATATGAAAAAGTTTCAGAACAAATACAGGCGAGTTCCTGCCATGCAGTTACAGCAGAAGATGAGAAAAAGATTGCGGAATGTGTCAAAAAAGAATTGTCAGAAGATATGGACTTAGGCGAAACGTTTCGTAGAAATGCAGATCCAATCAGCGCATGGACAGATTACCAGACAAAAGAGATTCATCGTGCGGTGGTTGATAAGTATATCCCCATACCTAAAATTAAAGTTGAGGACAATGGGGTAGATGATTACATTTATGAAGATTTCGATTTGGATTTAAGTAAATTTACGCAGACTCCCATAGATAATCAACTCCTGATACAGAATTTGGAAGATCCAAGTGATTTACAGCGTGTTCGTGGCGATAAGATTGATTTTGGAGCATATGAACCGAAAAAAGTCATTTTGGAACAAATAAGAATGCAACCAGAAGTGGATTACGAAAAATGTTCAAAACTGCTTTACAAACTGATTACACAAGTGTGTGCTCACTTTGAAAACAGGCATGGACAGAATGGTATGCAGAACATTGTAATGATGAACAAGGTCAGCATCGGGAAGGAAATATATGAGCAGTTATTACGGCACTTTAAGGTAAAGACAGGATTCTTGGAGGAGGAAGTTATTGATGTTTTAAATTATAATGTCCGCCAGCAGTATAACTGTAAATATAAACTGAATCTGTTTGCAGCATATGAAACAAGAATCCAAAATATTGTATTCACAGGTATTAAAAAGGGCGTGTTCGAGGAGGCAAAGTTTGACAGTGAACCTGAGCTTGTGTTCGCTCGTGTTTTAGAGCAGGATAATGATGTTAAAAATTGGCTTCGTCCAGCATCAAGTCAGTTTAACATTACTTATAATCATGGGCATCGTTATGAGCCGGATTTTGTGGTGGAAGTGGAAGATTTGATATATCTTGTTGAAGTAAAGGGCGAGGATAGGATGGGTGATGCAGATGTGACTGCCAAGAAAGAAAGGGCAATCCGATACTGCAAAGCTGTTTCTGAATGGGGCAAGGCAAACGGATATAAGCAGTGGCAGTATCTTTTTATTCCGGCAGGAGAGATACACAGCAATTCTTCTTTTAAGCAGTTAGCGAAAAGGTTTATAGGGAGCATCTAAGAAGAAGGTTAATTTTACTTACCGATAGGATTGAATAATATGTAATATTTTGAGATGAAATTCAAATTTACTAGATTCGCTACACGCGTGTAGCGAATTGGGAAAAGTATATATTTGAAGCAGAAGTTTTCAAAAGTACGATTTTATTATATGAAATTTGCAGACATAATGAAAGGACTGTATTATAAATAAGGTGTAAGGTGAAGAAATGGGAATGATACATTTTTATAGGGATCAAGTAGAATTAGCAAAGAAATTGATTGATGCAAAAAGTAAGCAGGATGACATAAAAGCTCTGAATGATGTAAACGAGATAAATTCTATGATTGAAACAGCAATACCGACTGTGGAGTTTGTTAATGCGGCAAAGCGGCTAAATAAAAGTATTAATGAGGATTATCCGGAGATAGATGCAATGCATCGAATAGCAACAAATATGACAAATCCTATCAAATTGTATCAAGAAAAAGCGTTTTCTGAATATGATGCAGTTTTAAGTGATTTGAATAGTGATGTATATGGGATTTTAGCATCTGTATTATTAAAACATGGGAAGATTTCCTGTATTAAGGAGTTTATTGAAAGCGTTGATTAATAATTATCAAATTGAATTCGCTACACGCGTGTAGCGAATTGAGGAGAGTGAAAAATGGCGGATACAGAATTGATGGATACGGAAGATGAACTGAAATTTTATCATGATGTTCATGAGATATTAGACGAAGCAAAAAGCAAAACTTATGAAGCGGCTAATAATATTATGACATATGCATATTGGAATGTTGGAAAAAGAATTATCGAGCAGGAACAAAAGGGCAATAGAAAAGCAAAGTATGGTTCATATCTTATAAAACGTCTTTCGCAAGAATTATCTGATGAATATGGCACAGGATTTTCTGTTGCCAATATTAGGAATTGCAGACAATTATATTTGACATTTCCAAAGGAATCTTATGGTTATTCATTAATCGGGAAAATTCATTGGTCACATCTTAGAACTATTATGCGATTGGATGACGAGGAAGAACGGAATTTTTATTTGAAAGAGGTTGCAAATGAATACTGGTCTGTTAAGGAATTGGAGCGTAATATAAAGTCAGGTTATTTTAAACGAATTCTTTCAACGCAGTTTCCAGAGAAAATCGGACAGATACCTAAATTTGTAAAAGATCCATATGTTTTAGAGTTTATGGGCATAAAAGATAATAATGCAGTTATTGAAAAGGAAGTAGAAAATGCAATTATCAGTAATTTGCAGAAATTTTTGTTAGAAATGGGGCGGGGATTTTGCTTTGTGGACAGGCAGATGCATATATGCACTGAAACATCAGATTTTTATATTGATTTAGTGTTTTACAATTATATATTGAAATGCTTTGTGCTGATAGATTTGAAAACTCATAAGCTGACTCATCAGGATATTGGGCAAATGGATATGTATATCAGAATGTTTGATGATTTGAAACGGCAAGCGGATGATAATCCTACAATCGGCATTATTTTCTGTACAGATAAAGATGAAACGATGGTTAAGTATTCTGTTTTAAATGAAAGTGAACAAATATTTGCATCTAAGTATATGACAGTGTTGCCTACGGTAGAAGAACTGAGGAGTGAATTAGAACGTAATCAATTGATGTATGGAGAGGAACTGAAGGATTATTAGTGTTGCTATTGCGCTCAATACATTTAAGATAAATGAAGGAGAGTTATATGTATTTAAAGAGTTTGAAACTTACTAACTATAGAAAATTTTCTACGAAACAAAATGAGATTGAATTTATTAGTTCCAAGCTTATTAAAGCAGACAAAAAAATAGATGACCAAAATGATAAAGATATAGTTCAAAAAGATAGCTCTAATGAAGGAATAGCAGAAATTGATGTTGCCTCTGACACAACTTTAATTATTGGAAAAAATAATGCGGGCAAGACAACGATAATTACAGCACTGGATACTTTGATAAATCATGGGAAATTTGGCATTAATGATTTCAATTATAGATATTTGCAACGATATTTAAAAGAATATGACATTAATGATGCGAAAATAAATTTGCCGTTTATAGAATGTGTTTTAAAAGTAGAATTGGAAGAAAATAGTGATGACAGAATTTCTAATTTAATACCATTTATTCTGGTTGAGGATGTTGATAATTCAGAATTGAAGATTTGTATTAGATATGAAATCGCAGATGTAAGTTTTTTAAATCAGAAATGGAGAAATTGTTTTCTGAAGAGACAGGAGAAGTCACTTTTGCAAGTTTTTTTGAATTGTTAAATAGTACGGATTTTGAAATAAATTATTATGATAAAAATGCTAAAAAGATTGATGTTGATTTTAAAATTTCTAATCTAATGGAATTACAATGTATCAAAGCGAATCATTTAAAATCAGACCATTGTTTAACAGAGTCTTTTAATAAAATTATAAAATATAGATATGAGCATACATTTCAAAACGAGAAAAGAGAAGTAAATAAAAAACTGAAAGAAGTTAATAGTGATTTGTCTAAAAATATTAGTAAGAATCATACTGATATTATTCAGAAAGTGTTAGAAAGACTAATTTCTATGGAACGTATGGGAGTACAATTGAGTGCAGATATTACGTTTGATAAACTAATTCGAGATCTTATTAAATATGAGTATATTGAGGATAGCGCAAATGTTCCAGAGGATCAGTTCGGTTTAGGATACACTAATTTGGTAATGATTATTGCTGCCATAATAGATTACATTGAAAAATATCCGGATTCATCATTTAATAGTAAAATTAATCTTATTTCTATAGAAGAGCCAGAAACATATATGCATTCACAGATGCAGGAGTTGTTTATTAAAAATACACCACTTTACAACTTTTTGAATAATAAAATAACGCACAAGGCACTTTCTGGTGTATAATAAGTTTGCAAACAAAACTATACGAAAGAGAGTGACCTTGTACGTCTGACTTATTATACAACGAAAACAATCTGATTGGTAGACTATACCGTTATTTTTATATTTATTTTAAAACTTTTTCCATGCCGACAATTGAAACACTGTTTCTTCTGGCGTTATCTATCCTGGCTATGGAGTCAGCGGCTTCCATCCGTTCCTTGTACAGACATTTTTTATCTGGGATCACAAAAAAATCCCTGAATGCATTTTACTATGCCTGCTCCTATGCAAAGGCCGATTATTCCAGGTTTATGAACGTCACTGCGGGCATGGCTTTAAAACTCATACCGGAAAAACTGTCCCAGCAGCCTGTTTTTCTTTGCATTGATGACACAATGGTCTCAAAGTTTGGCAAAAAATTTGAGAATGTTTCTAAACTTTTTGACCATGCAGCGCATAATGGCTCAAATTATCTGAATGGGCATTGTTTCGTAAGTGCAATGCTCTGTGTCCCGGTATGGGATAAAAACAGGATCCATTGCCTTTCTGTCCCGCT
The DNA here is from genome assembly GCA_910584595.1 of uncultured Eubacterium sp. Taxonomy (GTDB): domain Bacteria; phylum Bacillota; class Clostridia; order Lachnospirales; family Lachnospiraceae; genus Eubacterium_J. The sequence goes on along the minus strand of CAJUBQ010000047.1, from coordinate 9,223 downwards.
CGGGTGCCGCATGTGGCAAAAACAGGAATCAAAGCTTGAGCTTGCCGCGTCTATGGTCAGCCAGGCGATGCCGGAATTCAGCGGCAGGAAAAATGTGGTCATCCTATGTGACAGCTGGTATGTAAAAAAGAACCTTGTTTCCATTGTGGACGAATATGAGAACCTTGACCTTATAGGGAATGCAAGGTCTGATTCTGTCGTTTATGACCTGCAACCGCAGCGGACTGGGAAAAAAGGACGGCCTGCATTGCATGGGAAAAGGCTTTCCATCCAGGATGATTTTACGCTGTCCGATGAAAAAATTGGGGACTATTACATAGCTGTGCGCCGTGTCCTTACAAACATTTTTGGCAAAAGGGAAGCACATGCATATGTAACATCCCCGAAAAAAAGCGCCGGGAGCAGGTGCCTGTTTTTTAGCGCAGTTTTTCCAGAGCGGCTGCAAATATTTTGCGCATGGCAGGAAAAAGCCCCACTAAACCAGACGGGGAGTGACCGCATGCAGTTTATCCCTTTGATGATGTATGTTTAATAATAAATAATTTTCAAAATAATTTACCTGATTATATATTAGATACAAATATGAGAGAATATTTTGTGGATTTATTTGGAGATTATGATAAGGAGATAAATCCTTTGAATTGGGTAGTACATAGAACAGACGAATATCAATTACCAGCTAAGGACTTAATTGATTTGCCCCATAGAGGACTTTTAGCGTTGATTAACTTTTTGATTTCTTGAATTGAATATGTATTTATGAGAAATGGTTGTAAATATAATTTGATTACGATATTATGATAGGTAGTAAGAGTAAATTTTGTTATAAGCGGGACACTAAATAAAAGCAGGAAGGATTGATTGTATGGCTGTGGCATTAAAAGAAGATTACCAGAGAGCTTTAGACGAACAGAAAAAAGAAGTCCGAGAGCTTGTAATGGCTGGACTGGAACAGATAAAAGAAGGAAAGACAAAAGACTTTAATACTGTGTGTGACAGATTGGAGAAGAAATACAGAGATGAGGCGATATCAAATTAGAATTACGGAATTGGCAGAGGAGGATATAGAAAATGCTGGCGATTTCATTGCCCATGAATTGAAAAATCTGTCTGCTGCTGGGAATACAGTAAGTGGGATTCGTGCCAAGATAAATAGTTTGGTTAATTTTCCAGAGAGAAACGAGTTGGATGAAGATGAGTTACTTGCTGAATTGGGTGTCCGAAAAGATTATTATCGCAATTACAAAATTTATTATGTGATAGAGGAGGACACTATTTACATAGTTAGAATTTTGCATATGTTAGTTGATAGTAAAGCATGGCTGTATCGTACATTTGGATTGTAAAGTTAAATGATGCCATGTGATACCTGTTTGGTCTGTAACTCAAAATAATATGGAAAATATGAGAAATAAAAGGTATAAAATAGTAGAAAATACGCCTAATAGATTAACAAATAAGTTAATTATTAGGGAGTTCGAATAGCGGACATTTGGACTGGAAAGCCTGATTTTATAGGGCTTTTCAGTCCTTTTTCTGTCTCTGTGAGATTGATATGAGATGAAAAAAAGTCCTTTATGCATATTCCGCAGAATCGGAAATTGTGGTAAAATGTCAAAAGGTATGTTACAATGCTTTTAGGTACTGCCAGGATGGCAGGCGGTTAGCCCTCTCCGGAGGGACTGTGACCCTCCGTTTACATAGAAACCTGAAAGGGAATCTGGTAAAGGAGGGCAGAACGGATGTTGCCATTGGAAGGACTTATCAGTGCTGGGTTTCGGCCTGACCTGCTTCGGACTTGGATATGCTATCGGAAGCGATGATAGAAAGAATTCACAAAAATAGCCGCCTCGGTCTGCTAAACTAAGCGGCTATTCAGCAATTTTAAGCGGGCTGGCCGTCTGTCGGCAAAACTGTTTCTATGATAACATGATGCTGTTGTGATTTTAAGGGCTTTCTTTTGAATGATAGTGTAACTTTACTTGGGGATTTGAATGAGCAGACTATTCCCTTAATTTTTGAAGCTATTTTATTAATATACGCTGGCAATCACATTATTAAAGAGGATTTTTCCTGAAATCTGGCGGCTGCAATGCTTCTATATATTTTCCATTTGTTTTGCTGTGTTTCTTTTCCCATGACAGGATTTCGCCTGCACTGAAATATTTTTCATCTTCCCCTTTTCTATCCATTCCTGCAGTTTTGTTTCTGCTTCCTCCCTGCTTTCCTCTGCGCTGCCATCTGCCAGACGTGCCATTTTTCTTATATGCTTCTGGATATGAAATTCATCCAGCACAAATTCTGCACCCAGCGCTTCGATCCCTTTTTTCATCCATCCCCCGCCGTCGGATTGGAAATAAATCTTTTCGACCGCTTCCGCTTCATATTGCTTTTCTATATACTCTTTTACCTCTTTCCATAGCTTTTCATTATCTTTTCCCCGGTAAAGCCCTCCAAAATAAACCACGTTTTTAAGCTCTTTCCTTTTTTTATCTTCCCCGCTGTCTGCATATCCTTCATGCACATAGACGAGCTTTACGATCTGCCCGTTGCCTGCATGCCCTTTATACCGTTTGACGTCTCCTTCTTTTCTTTATACTGTAAGGCAATATGGTCCTCGTCAGCTTCTACATACAGATACTTCACTTTTCTTTTTTCAGATGCTTCTTCCCGGCTTTTCGGCGGCGTTTCCAGTAAAAAATGTTACAGCGGCAATATCACGTCCCTATCATGTTTGTATCGGGATTGTATCAAGTCTTTCTGCAAAGCATGACATATTTCTCCATTTGTCGGAAATGCCGGATAACAGATTTTCCATTCTTTTCAAAAACTTCTCTCATGGTTTGCCATTTTGGGCTTCCAGTGCGTAGTAATTACAGGGGGAAGAATAGCAAGCATAGGGATTGAGTACCCAATCCCGTATTTTTCCGACATCCGGCGTACCGTCCGGGCGTGAAAAATGTTTGTTGGGAAGTGTCCCAAACCCTCTAAGAAAAACGGAAAGGAAGCAGAGCTATGGCAGAGAGAAAACGGGCTATCCAGTTAAAACTTTATGTAACGGAGCAGGAGCGCATACTGATAGAGGAAATGTTCTTTTGCGAATATGGCGGTCGCTTTTTTTAATATTTCGTTCTCGATCTTAAGGCGCTGGATTTCTTTCTGGAGAGCCTTATATTCCTTAAGGGTGACCGTCTCCTCATCTGATACTTTGATGGGGGAGAGCTGTTTTACCCAGTTGCTGAGTGTGCTCCGATTTACGCCATATTCACGTTCCAGTTGTGGATACGAGGTTCCTCCGGCATTATACAGATCTACGATCTGCTGCTTGAATTCCGGAGTGTAAGATTTCTGGTTTTTCGCCATGTTGAACATCTCCTTTGTTTTCTCACTTGATAGTATAGGTTGTTCAACTTTTCCTGTCCACACTTATATACTAACACCAACCACATCATATTTTGTGCGGTCGATTTTGCGACACACCGTAAGTACGTTTCCAACAGGAAAAGCTATTATCAGATACGAAATGAGAGTGACAGGCTGTGTAAGGAACACGGATTGTCAGTCGTCATGCCGGGTCAGGAACGCTTTACCCGTTCTAAGACGATTGGGGAAGCCTATACCGTGGAAGCCATAACGGAGAGGATCACCGGGACGTACCGGGCGAAGCCGAAAGCGTTAAGGCAGGAAAAGGCGGGTATCTCTATGTTGATAGACATTCAGAACAGTGTCAAGGCAGCGAAAAGTCAAGGCTACGAACAGTGGGCGAAGATACACAATTTGAAGCAGGCGGCAAAGACTTTGAATTTCCTAACGGAGCATGACATTTCAGAGTATGAGCAGTTGCAGGCGGTTCTTGATGAAGTGCATACGGAAAGCGAAGATACCGCCGCCACTCTGAAAGGCTTGGAAAAGCGGCTGTCCGACATATCCCTTTTGATGAAAAACATATCCGCATACCAACAGACAAAGGCGGTCTATATGCAGTATAAAAAGGCAAAGGACAAAGAAAAGTTCCTGCGGGGCAATGAGAGCAGCATTATCATTCACGAAGCCGCCGCTAAGACGTTGCAGGCGGCAAAAAACGGCGGGAAGCTGCCCGACTTCAAAACGCTGCATACGGAGTGCAAGGAGATTACGGAAAAGAAAGACAAGCTGTATCAAGAGTACGGGAAGCTGAAAAAGAAAGTAAAGCAGTATGATACAATCAAGCAGAACGTAGACAGTATCTTGCGGCAGGCAAGGCAGCCGGAACGGGAAAAGGAAGCGGAAAGGGTAATGAGGGTAATCCAAACGGCGGGGAAAGTGGTAAAAAAGAAATTTCTTTCGCTACACTTCAAACCGCCTTTCGCTACATTTCGCAAAAAAGTACAAAATTTCTGCCGATAAATAAAGCAGAGATATAGCAGACTAGGAGTGATAGATTTGGATATAGCAGTTGTTGATGATGAAAAAGTAATCCGTGAGCATATCCGTGAAATGATAGAAAACCAGAAGCCGGACTGTCATGTGGCTTGCTTTTCGTCCGGGGAAGAATTTCTTAACGCAGCAAAAGCGTTTGACATGGTTTTCCTTGACATACAGATGGACGGCATGAATGGCATTGAAGCAGCAAAGGAAACAAGGGAAAAGAACGCAGATACCGTTTTAATTTTCATTACTGGCATAAAGGAATATGTTTTTGAAGCCCTTGATCTGTATGCGTTCCATTATTTGTTAAAGCCTGTCACGGAACAGAAATTCACGGAAGTTTTCGGGCAGGCGTTAAGGGAAGCCGGGCTGCGGAAAATGCGCCAGAAAAAACAGCTTTTTATCAATACAAGAAACAAGGGGATTACCATAGACGCAGACAATATTCTGTATATTGAGAGCGTATCAAGAAAAGTGGAAATCCATACCACGCAGGAAATCATTGAAGCCTACGGCGCACTTGGCGAACTGGAAACGCAGCTTGGCGGGACGTTCTACCGATGCCACCGGGGGTATCTTGTAAATATGGCGCACATCACGGAATACAAAAGTGACTGTATCACACTTACGGGTGGAGAAACCGTCTATTTGACAAAGAAAAAATACGGCGAATTTGTAAATGCGTATATGTGGTACTTGCAGAACGGAGGGGCTTCCTGTGTATAGCAAGATAGATTTTATTTTTACGTTTTTTACGGTGGTTTCCGTCCTGCTTCAAGGGTACTGCCTGCAATACTTTTTGGGAAGTTTTTTAGAGAGCAGGACAAAAAGCCGTTTTCATGGGTATTATGTAATGGCAGCATACGGGCTGTCACGGTTATGTATTTATTGGATTCCCCCAACAGGATATGAAAGCGTAAAGACAATTTGGAAAACGGTACTGTCCCTCTGTATTCTGCTTGTTATAGTAATGTGTTTTTATAAGGCGTTTCGTGCGGTTACGCTCTTTCTTGTGGCTGCTTTCCGTGCAATCGCTGACATTAGCGCTTTCGTGGTGCTTATCCTGCTTGATAAACCAGTGGATAAACTGCTTATAGTATGGAATCTGTGCATGGAGAAAGGGATTATCACTTCCGAAAAAACCTTTGAAACAGCAGTAAATGTCAGTGTAATCGGAAATCAGATTTTTCGGGAAGCCGCCCTTGTCCTGCTGCTGTATCTGTCACTGAAAAGGATTGTATGCAGTTACAGGGAAAAGGACTATGTTATTCATAGGACAGAGCTGTTATCTATCCTTACTCCGGCTATGGTAAGCCTGCTGTTATGTGCGCTGTTGCGCACTATCATGTTTACGGTGGAAGAAAATGCCGTGGAAACAGTGTATGATAAATACCCGCTGTTATTGGCAATCCTCCCCGCAATCCTGCTTTTGTCGCTGCTTTCTATCCTGTACGGGGTAAAGCTGTTTCAAGATACGGTTTATCTGAACCGGGAGCGGAGCAACAGGATTGTACTGGAAAAGCAGATAGGGAGTATGCAGGAGCATATGGCGGAAATGGAGCGTATCTATTCCGGCATAAGGAGCATGAAACACGATATGAAGAACACGCTTTCCGTTGCCCTGCGGCTTGCCGCTGAAAAGGGGGAAAGTGAAAATAAAGAGCTGCAAGCCTACCTGTCGGAACTGAACAATACTTTTGACGGTCTGGACTTCCGCTTTAAGACGGGAAACAGCGTGATTGACACATTGCTCAACATGAAATACCATGAAGCGTTACGCCTTGTCCCGGATTTGCAGGTAGATGTAAAGAAACTGCTGCTCCCCTCTGATCTGGCTATCCAAAGCTATGATATAGCTGTTATTTTAGGCAACGCTTTAGACAATGCAATGGAAGCGTGTCGAAAGCTAAAGGAAAAAGAGCCAAAAGCAAAAACCTTTATCCGGCTGTCGTCTGTTAGGAAAGATAAACTGTTAATCTTCAAGATAGAAAACAGTTTTGACGGGACGCTGAAACGGAAGCGGCAGACAGGACTTCCCGAAACAGACAAAGCGGACAAAAAAGTGCATGGAATAGGGCTTGCGAATATTAAAAATACAGCAGAGAAATATCAAGGCACAATGGATTATAAGACGGACGGCAGGGTGTTTATCCTTTCCGTGATGATAAAAAATGAAAGGGGCATAGAGAAATGACAACAGGTTATGGGTGGCTGAAAAATGACGGATAAACCGTCATTGGCAATATACAATAACAGGAAAGTATTAAATTTTCAAGGAGGGCGAAATTATGGCAATTACAGGAATTGGAAACAACAATGTGTATGAGGGTACATATGCCGCACAAAAAAATGAAGCGCCAAAGGAAGCGGGGACAAAAGATGCTGCGCCTGTGCAGACAGGGAACACGAAAAACCCCGGAACGGACAGCGTATCAGACTACTATTCCTATTTACAGAAGAATTATGATTGTATGTCAAACGGAAATGTATCAATATCCAGTGAGTATATGAAGAAATGTTCGGGCAATTCCGAAAAAGCAAAAGAACTGGAAGATTTTCTGAAAAAAATTCCCGAACTTGAAAAGCAGGGGTATGAACAGCTTTCAGCGCGGAATAAGGCTTTGGGCGGTACAGTGACATATTATCAGCAGACATGGATGATTAACAAAGACGGAAGCATACAGAGTACCGTATATTCTGTTACCGAAACAGGAATGACCAATGCAGAGAGAATGAAGAAGAACATGGACGAACGCTTAGAGAAACAAAAGGAGAAGAAAGAGGAAGAAGAAAAAGTAAAAGAGAAGAAAGAAGAAAAGGCAAAGCAGACTGAAAAGCTGAATGGAGATACAGAGAAAAATTCTGCGTCAAAGGCAGCGGAGTCGGAAATCTCTGTCAAGTATGTGGAAGCTGAATCTGAATCGGAAGCAAAGGCAATGATGCAGAAAGAAAGACCGGCAGATGCTTATTACCCTAAATTTGATGTGAATGTTTAGGATATAGGCGAAGTGAAAAAGCCTGTCTGCCATTCGTTATAAAAATGGCAGGCAGGAATAGATGTATCAAGGCGGCATATCAAGGAGGATTATGTTATGCGTATAGGAAACAATTATCAAGGGATTATGCAGATTTTTTCTAAAATGAATGGAGGAAAGTCAAATACAAGTATGCCTTTCAGCAGCGGAATATCAACAAGACGCTCTGGAACAGGCGGCAGGAACGCATTAGAGGATTTCCTTTCTGGACACCGTAAAAATTCTTATGGTGTAGAGGGAATGTGCGTTACAAACAATCCCAATGCAAGAAAAATCATTAAGGTATCTGATGAAATGAAGCAGCGTGTTTTTGACAGCGTAAAAAATGCGTTTTACAAATATAATGGTATGTCCGGCGATAATGAGGCTGAATGGGAAGAAATGGCTGTTGCGAAGAACAACTATTATAAAACGTTAAAAGTAAATGACCGTGTAGCCGCTGCATGGACATTTGGTCAACTGGAAATAAACATCGCAAAAAAAGTTTCCAGTGCTGTTAAAGAAAAAGTACCCGGTTGGACGCATGGAAAACCTATTCCGTCTGATGTGTTAGATGAAATTTTTGCAGATGAAAGCATTACATCTATGGTATCGGGAAATTCCGGGGGAACAAAAGGGATAGATATACAGGTTTGACAGGTTTATGTCAAGCTGCTATGACAGGAATGTAAATATTTCTTACAGCTTATCTCGCAGAGGTACTTAAATAGGTGCTTCTGCGGATTGCCCGGACTTATCATAAGGGGGCAAAGGCGGTTCTGAATGAGAGATGAATCGCTGTAATAATATTGGTAGCAAAGGAGGATTAAAAAAATAAAAGTTATTGCGAAAAAGGATGATGTAGACGAAAAGGCTTTTGAACAAATAGCGCCCAATGCACCAGAGGAAGTTAAAAACGCATGGATAGAAGCGGCTAAGGAAACGGGCGCAAATGGTTTGGGAATAAAAGGAAATGGAATGTTTAGCCATATATCACAAATGATGGTTCAAAGACTTAATATAATGCATAAAGGAGAGGGAAATGCGGAGAATATAGACGTTTTAGGCAGCACAACAGAATCTGCGATTTTGGCAACGAAACAAGCCCTGTATAATTTGGAACGCCCGGTAGTATATACTCCCAAGAGTATAGAAGTTCAACAAGCCTGTAACTAAGAAAGAGAATTTTATATAACTTTTTTAGAGAAATTAGAAAACTTATAAAATGTTAAATGCAATGTGTTTAGCAGATTTATGCCCGGACTTATCATAAGGCGCAAAGGGGCTAAGCGACAAAGGAGGACTAATACCATAGCTAAGATACTAATATTAACTTTCAATGATGATGAAGAAAAGGCAATAGAAAGGGTACTGTCCGTCCTGTCAGATGAAATCGGTCTTGAACCTGTGCAGTCTGCCACAAGCCCCGTCCTCTCCTTTCCCGGTCTTGAAATCAAGCTGTACCAACGCCGGGTAATCCGGGACGGGGAGGACGTTCCACTTACCCGCCTTGAATATGGGACGCTTGCTTATTTAGCGTCCTCGCCGGGCAGGGTATTCACGCAGGAGCAGATTTTTCAAGCCGTTTGGGATATGGATAGCGATAGCTGCCATTCAAGCGTTGTAAACGTGATTTACAGTCTACTGAAAAAGATTGAAGCAGATAGCAGGAATCCAGTGTATATAAAAACGCTGTTAGGTGTCGGATATAAATTCGATATGCAAAGCAGTGCTACATGAAGATAATAAATAGGTAATTGCGAAACTCAAAGAAAATTGGAGGATAAACAGCGTAAAACACA
>CAJUBQ010000046.1 GCA_910584595.1 uncultured Eubacterium sp. | reverse complement strand
CATTTTTTGACAAATTAACGTAGCAAATTTGTGACAGCTCATGAAGTTATTAACAGTATGTGATATGCAATTAAAATTTAGATATAATTGAGTATTGACTTTTGTAGATGTTTTTATTTATCTAGAAAGAAAGGGGAAACAGTGGGAATATTAGCAGAAATTTTGAAACTGGTGGAAAAAGAAGAATCAAGGAAAGAGAGGGCAACGCCTGAAAAGGCGCTTGCCCTTGCAGTGCGTAATGAGGGAAGGCAGCAGCAGTGCAAAGACAGCCGGAAAGACGGAGCAAAAAGTGTTTAGGAGGTAAAAAGGATGGCAGGAGCAGCGAAAACAATGGACAAAGCAAAGGCTATCAGGCTTTTAGAGTTCTTTCCGGACATTGACGAAGAAATCAGGGCGAGAAGGAGCGCAATAGCAGATTTAGACCAGTATTACAACACGGTGTCTGGAATGCAGTATGACGGTATGCCGAAAGGAAACTTCCACGCAGGAAGCCAGACAGAGAACAGGGCAATAAATATATCAAACAACGTAAGCAAAGCAATAAAGATGTATCAAAGAGAAATTGAAGCATTACAGAAAGTAAAAATTGAAATCATAAAAGAAGTGTCAAGGCTGAATTTGAAGCATAAAAAAATCATTTTCGGGTTTTATTTTAACGGTATGAAGTGGGAGCATGTGGCAGAGTGCACAAATTACAGCGACAGGCAGTGCAAAAACATACGTGATGAAGCGCTGGGGAAACTGCTGGTGGGCTTTCGGAAAAACAAGGTGCTGACAGAATACGAAATAAGGGAATGAAACATTTCACGGAAATTCCTGTTACTGCCTGCTACAATAGACAGAAAGAAGACGCTTTTTAATAAGCTGCACGTCGTCAGAAAGACTAAGTTTTAAGAATTTACAAAGCCTATATTTATTATCAGTTCCGAAAAAACAGAAAACAGTGATTTTGAAAACAAACGAAATGAGGTGAGGGCATGGGGCGGAAAAGGAACCCGGAGAGGGATAAGAGCTTGCGGAGGTACATTGACAGCGGCGGCACAATGACGCTTGATGATCTTGCGGCTGCAGCAGGTGTCCCAAAGGCACGCATAAGCAAATGGAAATCAGAAGACAGATGGGAAGAAAAGCTGAAAGAAGCCCCGAAAAAAAGGGGCGGGCAGAGAGGGAATAAGAACGCTGGGGGTAGGACACCTGCAAAAGACGGCAATAGAAACGCTGTTACGCATGGAGCATACGCAAAAGCCGGCATAAAAGATATCGCGCCAGAAGATGCGGAGAAGATACAACAGGCGTTGCAGGGCGACAATATACAGCGTATGCGTGATGAATTACAAAGCCTGCTGGTGCGCAAGGTGTATCTTGAGGGGCTATTAAAACAGTATACGGACCCAGAAGCAGAGGGAAAATATTACGTTGACAAGATCGTGCATATGGTAGTACCCAAAGGGGTTGAGGAACAACAGCAGGAGCAGCAGACAGGAATTGAAACAGGCCGGGTACAGGATCCGGAAGCAGGGGTGACAGAGGGAAGCAATGAGAAGTTAAAGACGGCAATGAAATCAGTTATTAAGTCAAGCGCATTTGACAGGGCAATGAAAGTGGAAGCTGAACTGAACCGCCTGCATGGACGCATCATAAAGCAGCTTGACAGCATGAAATCATACGAGATGGAGAGTCAGAGAATACAACTGGAAGAACAAAAATACAACCTTGCAAGGCAGAAACTAACAGGCGAGATTGACATAGAGGATGAAACGGAAGAAATCATTGACGAACCGACAACCGAAAGCGAATAGGTTCTTTCGGCGTTCTGGCAGGGGTGCGGGTACGAAGACGCCCAAGCCCTTCCTAGATACAAATTGAAAAAATCGCTTTCCGCTTCAGGGGAAAAATTATGAAAGGGGGTGTTTTTTTGAAAGTGTATACTGCGGCAGCGGTGGCTAGACGGTTGGATATGACAGAACGCAATGTGCGCCTGCTGCGTGACAAAGGAGTGCTGACAGAATGCAAGCCGGGGCTTTACGACTTGCAGACAGCCACGGTGCAGTACATAAATTTCCTGCGGCAGAAAAACCCGGAAGCGGAAGACAAGGTGGACTATAACACGGAACGGGCAAAGCTGGTGAGGGCGAAAAGGGAGAGTGAGGAACTGGAACTGCAGGTGCGGAAGAATGAGCTTCACACGACAGAAGACATTGAAAAAGCGTTGACGGATATGCTTGTGAATTTCCGTACAAAGCTGATGGCGATACCTGCAAAATTAAGCCCGATTATGGCGAAGAAGAAAGACCAGACGGAAATATTCGAGCTGATGAAAGCGGCGATTGACGAAACGCTGGAAGAATTAGCGGACTTTGATAAAATATGTAAGGAAGAAAAAGAAAATGAGGAATAACACAAGGGAGCTTTTCAGGAAAATATTTGCAGCATTAAAGCCGCCGCCAGACTTGAAATTATCGGAATGGGCTGACAGATTCAGGCGGCTTGCGGCAGGAACGACAGCGGAGCCGGGAAGATGGAAGACAGCGAAAGCGCCATACCAGAAAGAAATCATGGACGCAATTACAGACATATCAATAAAAAAAGTTGTGATTATGTCTGCCGCGCAGGTAGGGAAAACAGACGCAATGGTGCTGAATCCGATAGGATATTACATACATTATGATCCGTCTCCAATCATGGTGATTCAGCCGACAATAGACATGGCTGAAAAGTTTTCAAAAGAAAAGCTGTCCCCTATGTTAAGGGAAACGCCAGTGCTTGCAGAGCGCGTCAACGACAAGAGCCGAAGCAGTGGAAACACGATTATGCAGAAAACATTTCCGGGCGGTTTTGTAACGATTGCAGGAGCAAACAGCCCGACAGGACTGCGGAGCCACACAGTAAGAATATTGCTGGCTGATGAAATAGACGGCTATCCGGCAAGCGCAGGGAATGAGGGGGACCCGCTTTTGCTTGCGACAAAGCGGCAGACAACGTACTGGAACAAAAAACAGGTGGACATTTCAACGCCGACAATCAAAGGGGCTTCAAGGATTGAAATTGAATACGAGAACAGCAGCAGGGGTGAGTGGAACGCGCCTTGTCCGTGTTGTGGGGAGTTGCAGCCGCTTGTGTGGGGAAATGTTGTATATGATGAAAAAGACCTTTCTGAAATACAGTATGTATGTGAAGAGTGCGGGGCAATGTCAAGTGAAGCAGAATGGAAAGAAAAATTTGCGGATGGGTGTTTTATCCATGATAATCCGGAAAATCAAGTCAAGGGTTTCCACCTGAACACGCTTGCTTCAACGCTGACCACATGGCGGGAAGTTGTAGAAAAATTTATCCTTGCAAATGCGGAAGTGAAAAAAGGAAATGTGGAGCTGATGAAAGTCTGGACAAATACAGAAATGGGACAGACGTGGGAAGAAGAAGGGGAAACCATAGAAGATGATGCGCTGCTGGAACGCAGGGAAATATACGGTTGTGAAGTGCCGGAAGACGTAATGTATCTGACTGCAGGAGTGGACACACAGGATGACAGATTTGAAATTGACGTTGTGGGCTGGGGCCCAGAGCATGAAAGCTGGGGGATAAAATACGCCGTGATATACGGGGACAACAGCAGCATTGAAAATCAGGTGTGGAAAGATTTAGACATTTTCCTATCGCAGACATTTGAAAAAGAAGACGGAACAAAGATGAAATTAAGATGTGTCTGCATAGATAGTAACGGGCATAGGACAAACCAAGTGCGTAAATTTTGCAAAGCAAGGTTCAACAGGAATGTGTTTGCAATCAGAGGTTCAAACAACAGCGCGGCGGCATACATACAAAAGCCTAAAAATGGAAACCGTGAAAAGGCGTATGAATTTGAAATCGGGGTTGATACAGGAAAAAGCTGGCTTATGGATAGGCTGAAAGTGGAAAAACCGGGTCCGGGGTACTGCCATTTTCCGCTGGAAGACGAAAAGGGGTATGATGAAAAATATTTCAAAGCGCTTACCTCTGAAAAAAAGGTAATGCGCTACAAAATGGGGAAAGCGTATTTTGCATGGGAGCTAAAGGACAAAGGGCAGCACAAGAGGAATGAAGCGTTAGACTGCCGGAACTATGCAACGGCGGCTATCGAAATAACAAACCTGCCGCTGAAAAAGCCGGAGGAAAACAAGCAGCAGGCAGCGGGCGGCAGGAAAAGGAAAAAAAGAGGGCAAAGAAGCAGGGGAGGCGTTATCTGATGGCAGGAATCACAATGGAAACAGCACAGAAGCATTTGGATGAATGGTTGAAAGCGGAACTGACCGTAACAACAGGCCAGAACTATACAATAGGGAGTCGGGCCCTGACAAGGGCAAACCTGACGGAAATTCGGAATGCAATAGATTATTGGAATAAAAAAGTCATTGCGCTTGAAAATGCGAAAAAGGCAGGCGGCAGGAACCGTGTGCGGCGGGTTGTGCCACGGGATTTGTAGAAAATGATACCAGATCCGTTCGTTGGAAGGAACTGGCTGTTAATGTTGTTGCTGACCATTTTATAGCATGTACTTGCTGTAGCAAAACCAGGTCATTTGAGGACGGCTATGCTTTTACTTATAGCTATATCCAAGCAGATCGGCTTCATTACATCTATCAGTGCGGAGCAAAGCACATCTGTTTCGAGGGAGTTTTGACTTAGGTAGCTTAGATTCATTATGCAATTGTTTGTATTTCCTCATTTATAGTTGACAAACTTAAAAAATAATATAATTTTAGGGTTTTTTACTATTGTCAAATAAAAATTAACCATGTATAATGTAGTTGAAGTCGTGTAGAAAACGAAAACTACTTAAAGCAGGAGGAATAAACAAATGAAAGAAGTAATCGTGATAGCAAATCAAAGCAAAAACATTATCAAAAAAATGAAATGTACAACGGACGGCTGGCACAAGCAGTGTCCCTGTTTGCTTGATTAGCGATTGAGATAAGGACACAATATCTTTCGATTCTGACATTTTTATTTTTTAGGTGTTGATATAATAAAAAAGAAAGAAGGAAGAGTTGCGCCATATCAAAAAGCGCATATAATTAAGTGAGCAAAAAATTCGCAAAACGCAAACAGGGAGGAAAAAGAAATGGCAATTACATTAGCGGCAAAAAATATGCTGAGGGCTTTTGAAGAAAGTGAAAGCAACCAGGAAGACAGCAACGATGATCGTGATTTTGGAAGGGTCTTAAAACGCTTTGAAAATGCGGCAGGGCAGAGCCACACCGGAATAAGGTATTCTGATGGAAAGATAAGGAACTCTTCATTTGACGACTAAGAGAGGGGCAGTACATACAAATGAATGTCAATCAACCATCAGAAACATACAAACGCTTGCACTGCGATGTTATTGAAGCGTTCATTGAGCAAATATGCAGCCGTCATGAAGAATATTTCATGCGCCACATTACCGGAAGTGAGAAGACCGCAATTGTAATGTGGAAAAAGTTTGAGGAGTATAGAAAAAAATCTTCTCTGAACATGTCTAGCAATAGATTAGACAGGCACAAACTTGCATCTTGCATATGCGGCACCATTATTGAAGTGCGGCCGCTAGAAGGAAAAAAGGGTGCGGTAAGCAAAGAAACGGCGAACGAGATACTTGCGTTGTATACCGGGCTGAATGTGGTGAAATTATACATGATAGACGACTTGGCGAAAAAGTTGGGAATTCCAGAAGAGGAAGACAATGAGATTACAAACTATATGTATAAAAATTTTGAAATGAAACTTCCGTCCTTAAAGGAAAACATCTGCGACGTACAGAAGTACGAGAAGAATCTATTAAACGCATTGTATTGGAGTCATTCAAAATGCACAACACTAAATAGGGAATGCTTTCGTTATGATGTTTGGGCGTATGCAAAGATATTTTATCATTTAGAACTGTATAACAGAAAGTATTTTGAAGAATCTTACCAAAAGTGCATATGATGAACCAAGAATAAATAAAGCACCAAAAGAATATGCTGCACGCAGATGAAACCGGACGTCTCTACGTGCAGCCTTAGGGTTTACTTAGAAAAATAAAGATGTTGCAAAGAATAGAAAAAGAGAAATATGGATTTCAATGAATAATGCTTGACGCCTGTAAATTTGAAAGGCGTATTTTTTTTGCAAATATAAAAACTTCTACAACCAAAAGTGGAAAATAAAAAGATTTCCTTGCATTTCCCACAATTTCCCGGCAAGTGGTTAGACGAGGAAGAATAGCGGTAGCCTAGCCCAGACGGTTGACTTCTCCGCAAAAGAAGAAGAACCCCCGGAAGTACTCACAATACAACCGGGGGTTCATTCTTTGTGTGCCATATGGACACTCTCATCTTTTTATTGCCTGATGGCATTATAGCATATGAGATTTTAAATTGCAATATTCCTGATAAAAATTTCAAAATTAGGCATTGACATTTGGTGACACTAAAGTTATGATATATGTATCACCAAAAGTAAGGAGGAAATATGTCACCACGAACAGGAAGACCAACGACTGACCCTAAAAAGCACGAAACAAGAATCAGAATGTCTGACCGAGAAGTTGAAATGCTAAAAACTTGTTGTGAAAAAACGGGAATGACAAAAGCGGATGTTATTAGAAAAGGAATTGAGCTGGTCTATAAAGAAGTTACTGAACAATAAAGAGAACCAGTGTGCTACTTTGGACGGTTCCACACTGGTTCCAAGGGTTTGCAGCCTATGCAAATAGACTACGCTTTTGATAATAGCATAGACTGCAAACAATTTCAACTAAATATGAAAGGAGTTTGCAGAATGGCAAAAATTGTTGATTTTCAAAAAGTGATAGAAAAGAAAATGAGAGGAACGTCAATGATTGATTTATATTACACATATTACAAAACAGCAAGTGAGCTGGAAAAAGAGTGGATAATGCAGATGGTAAGTTATGATTTAACAAGGTCTTTATCAGACAGAACGCACATAAAGATATTGTTGCCGCAGGAGGTAATGGAACTGTATGGAGTAGCCGCAGCAAAAAGGCAATTAAAGACACCGGAAGTAAATGCGAAGTATTTCAAGAAATTATCTGAAATAATAGAAAAATACGGGGAGGAAGTGCTTGCAAATGTCAAAACGAATTGACTTGACAGGGCAGAAATTTGGAAGATTGGTTGTAATTGAAGTAGTAAAAGAAAAAGGGAAAAGAAAAAAGTTGATGTGTAGATGCCAATGCGGAAAGGTGGTAGAGGTTTCAGAAGATAAACTGAAAAGCGGTCATACAAAAAGCTGCGGTTGCTTATGGATAGAAACAATAAAAGAAAGAAATTCAACGCACGGAAAGACAAAAACAAAATTGTATAGTATTTGGAATGCAATGATAAATAGAACTACAAATAAAAATGTATGGAATTTTAAAAATTATGGAGAAAGAGGAATAACTGTATGCGAAGAATGGAAAAGGAATTTTATTAGCTTTTATGAGTGGGCAATGAAGAACGGATATAAAGAAGGGTTGTCAATCGAAAGAAAGAATAACAATAAAGGATATTCACCAGATAATTGTAGATGGGCAACGGCAAAAGAGCAAGGAAATAACACAAGAAGAAATGTAAGTATAACTTATAAAAACGAAACACTTACAGAAGCACAGTGGGCTGACAGAATGGGCTTAAACCGTTCAACACTTTGTTACAGATTAAAAGCGGGATGGTCTATAGAAGACGCGCTTGAAACACCTGTAAGAAAGAAAAAAGTATAAAAAGATTTCCAGGAATTTCCCGCTATTTCCTTGAAATCGTTAAAAAAGGGCTATATAATGTATAATAGCGGAAGCGGTATAGAAAAGTATAAAAAACAAAGAAAAAGCACCTTGAAAAGGTGCTTTTTTCATGCGGTAAAACGGGAGAAGGTGAAGGATTGAATGGGATAGCAAGGGTGATTGACAGCATAATTGCTACGATTTTACCGGAAACAGGATTGAGAAGGGCAGCAGCAAGAAGACGCATGGGGATTGTGACTGATAGTGGTTATGGCAATTACGGTGCAAATGTAACAAAAAAATCAATGTTGGGCTGGAATTATTATTCTGCAAGTTGGAGAGAAGATATAAATGAAAATTTATCAATCCTACGTCAAAGAAGCAGGGACATATACATGGGGGTCCCGATAGGCAGGGCGGCAGTAAATACCATGCGGACAAATGTTGTGGGGCGGGGACTTATGCCGAAACCAACAATTGACGCAGATGTGCTGAAAATTTCACCTGAAAAGGCAAAGGAGCTTGAATGGAAAATATCTAAGGAATGGGAGTTGTGGGCAGAGAGCGCAGACTGCGACATGGCAAGGCTTGACAATTTCTACGAGCTTCAACAGCTTGCGTTTTTGAACTGGCTTGCTTCCGGGGACACGCTTGCACTTCTTCCGGTGAAGCCACGGAAAAACCAGCCGTATGACTTACGGGTGCAGCTTATAGAAGCAGATAGGCTTTCAAGCCCAAACAACTTTGATACATTTGATAATCAGATTGTGGGTGGCGTTGAAGTGGACGCAGACGGGGAAGTGATCGCATATCACTTTTCAAAACACCACCCGCTTTCATACGCAAATGAGCGCATGGAGTGGCAGAGGGTGGAAGCATACGGAAAACGGACGGGGCGCAGAAACGTTTTACATTTGATGTGCAGGGAAAGGATAGACCAGCGCAGGGGGGTTCCGTTTCTTGCCCCGGTCATAGAATCGTTAAAGCAGTTGGGACGCTATACGGACGCTGAACTTGTTGCGGCGGTTGTGTCTGGAATGTTTACAGTGTTTATTGAAAAAACGGAAGACAAAGACGGGGAGCCGGTAGGGTCTGGGATTCCGGAAGATGAACTGATAGACGAAGAAGACGAAACAACGCTGGAGCTTGCGCCGGGCGCGGTTCTTGATTTGGGGGAGGGGGAAAAAGCGCACGACATAAACCCCGCAAGACCAAACACAAATTTCAGCGGTTTTGTGGAAGCTATCTGCCAGCAGATAGGGGCAGCGTTAGAAATACCATATGAACTGCTGATGAAACATTTTACTGCTAGCTATTCAGCAAGCCGGGGTGCACTGGAAGAAGCGTGGAAAATGTTCAAAATGTATCGGACATGGCTTGCAAATGACTTTTGCCAGCCTATCTATGAGGAATGGCTTACTGAAGCAGTGGCAAAAGGCAGGATAAAAGCGCCTGGTTTTTTCGCTGATCCGTTGCGGCATAAGGCATACTGCAAAGCGGCGTGGAACGGACCGGCAAGGGGGCTTTTGAACCCGGTGCAGGAAGTAAATGCAGCAGTATTGAAAGTGGAAAACGGCTTTTCCACACGAAGCACCGAAACAATGGAAATGGCTGGCGGAGATTTTTATAGTAATTGCGAACAACTGAAAAACGAAGAAAAAGCATTGAAAGAGGTGAAAAAAATTGCAGGCAGCACAGGAAAAGAGAAAAACGAACGGGAACCAGTGCAGCAAGAACAACCTGGACAGCAGGGGCAGCAAAAACAGGATTTGCCAGAACAGCATGAGACAGGAGGGCAGCAGGAAGACGGAAAACAGTCCGCGGGGAGAACAGAAAAATAAGTTTTGGGACTTCGTACCAGGAGATGGGACAAAGCCGCCGGAGTTGCTTTTATATGGGACAATCAGCAGATGGGAAGATAAGGATAATGACAATACAGTAACACCAAAGCAGTTCAATGAAGACTTCGATGCACTGGGGGATGTGCCGGAGATCATTGTTCGGATTAACAGCGGTGGCGGTGATGTATTTGCGGCAACTGCGATTTTTACGAAACTGAAAAGCAGTACAGCGAAAATTACGGTTAAAATTGACGGATGGGCGGCCTCAGCAGCCACAATCATTGCGATGGCGGGGGATAATGTACAGATTGCAAGAAATAGCGTCTTCATGATTCACGATCCGTCAATGATGGCTTTCGGATATTTCCGGGCAGATGAATTTGAAAAAATGGCCGGAGAACTGAAAGTAGTAAAACAAAGCATTGTTAACGCCTACTGGATGAAGACAAAGAAAGACACAAGCGAAATAGCGGGCCTTATGACAGAAGAAACATGGATGACGGGGGACAAGGCGGTTGAAGAAGGATTTTGTGATGAACTGATGTTTGAAGAAGCAGAGACGGTGGTTAAGGATGACTCAAAAGTTGTTGTAAACGGTGTGGAAATGGACATATCAGGATTCAAAAATTTTCCGAATGCACTGCTGGACATCCGGAAAAAGAATGAAAAGCTGATAAATAATAATATAGCAGACGGCGGAAAGCCAGAAAATAAACCAAAAAGGGAGGAAAGGACAATGGAACCAAAAGACATGAAAACGGTTGACGAACTGAAAGCGGCATACCCGGACCTGACGGCGGCAATCGAAAACAGCGCCACGGAAAAAGAGAGAAGCCGCATAAAAGAACTGCAGGCGGCGGCAGTGGGAGGTTTTGAAGATATTGTGAATGAAGCAATGTTTGACAAGCCTGTATCTGCCGGGGAAATGGCGCTGAAAATTCTTATGAAGCAGAAAGAGCAGGGCGGTCAGTATATGACAGACCGGGCGGCGGATATAGCGGACAGCAATGTAAACGGCGTTGGCGCAGGGGCAGGAGAAAAAGGCGGCGAAGCGGCAGACCCGTACAATGCAGCCATTGACAGGCTCTTCCCTGACGCAAAATAAGGCAAGGAGGGAATGAAAATGTACGAAATTGAAACACGCAGGCATGAGCCCAAAAATTTCTTTGCAGGGGACTTCCCAACACTGCCGGAAACGGGAGTCGCCGGGGCGGCGCTGGAGGAATATATGCCGGTGGCAAAGAACGCTGATGGGAAAATTATACCGGTTAAAGCTCCAGTGGACGGGGCTGCAATGGACGTTGTAGGGATTGCAGCGGCGGCAGCCGAAGCGGACGAACCAGCAGTATACTACATGACCGGAGAATTTTTTGCAGAAGCGCTTATGATTCCTGACGGCGTAGAAATCGAAGCGTTAAAGGATGCTTTTAGAAAAATTTCAATTTTTTTAAGATAAAGGAAGGGAAGAAAACATGGCGAACGAAGTTAGCATTTATGATCCACGGACTATGGGACGGGTAGTGACGAAACTCCCACCTGCACATACATTTTTCCGCAGCACATTTTTCCGAAACGAGGAAACATTTCCGACAAAGGAAGTTGACGTGGACTTTGTAAAAGGTTCAAGAAAAGTCGCGCCATACGTTCACCCGGTTATCGGCGGAAAGACCGTGCCAAACGAAGGGTACGAAACAAGGAGCTACAGACCGCCGCTTGTTGCGCCTGACACGATAACGACAATAGACGATTTGCTGAACCGCCAGCCGGGGGAAAGCATTTTATCAGGCAGGACGCCTGCGGAACGCGCGGTGCTGAAAATGTCAAGCGACTTCAAAAAGTTGCGTGAGATGATTGCAAGGCGTGAAGAATTGATGTGTGTACAGACTATCATTGGTGGAAAGATACCGATTATTGGGGAAGGCTTGAATGAAGTCATTGACTTTGGCTTTACAAACAAAGAAAAAATCACAACAGCGTCAAAAAAATGGTCAAACGCGGGTTCTGAAAAAATAGCAGACTTGGAGCGTTGGCATAAGCATGTACAGCAGCATGGTTTTACAAACTGCGATATGTGCATCATGGCTGATAATGTGGCAACGGCTTTCATCAATGACGAAAAAGTACAGAAAATGCTTGATGTGAAAAATTATAATCTTGCAGTTATTCAACCGAAGCAGTTGCCAAACGGCGTGACGTATATCGGGACATACCACAAGCTGGGGCTTGACATTTATACATACAACGAGTGGTATCTTGATGACTGGACAGACCCGGACCCGAAAAAGGCGCAGGAAAAGCCTATGATCCCGGACGGGACATTGATTCTGATAAGCAGCAAAGCAAACTATTCCATGTATTACGGGGCAATCACGCTTGCAGACCCGATTACGAGAAAATTCTACACAGTAGAGGGAAAATATGTGCCGGATATGTGGATGAAAAGGAAGCCTGCAAGACGGTTTCTACAATTGCAGTCTGCGCCACTTTCTGTGCCGCATGATGTAGACAGCTGGTTTGTTGCGGAGGTAATGTAATGGACTTCAAGACGCAAATTCTGGAAGATTTGAAAGCGTTCCACAACCCCGGAGAATTTGCGACAATGACAAATATATGGTATGACGGCGGCTGTTATACAGCGCCGATAGTGATTGACCACGAAACAGCAAAAGATAGGAAAACGCTTGTGAATGACCACGCAGAGGGAATAAACCTTGCGGAAGCGCTTGTGTACATATCTTTTGAAGATTTGGGATTTATACCAAAAAAGGGTTGTGCGATCGAGATTGAAGAAGCGGGGGCAATAAACATGTATGAAATTATAAAATCAGAGCATGAAGACGGGGAAATTGTGCTGGAATTGGGGGCGTTTACGGAATGATTGAGATTTCGGCGGAAACAATTGAACGGGTGGAAGCGCTGCTGGCGGGAGTTCCAAAAGGTGCGGAACGCGCGTTGTCAAATGCAATGAACCGTGGGCTTTCCAAAGTAAAGACCGGGGCGGCAAAGAAAGTGCGGGAAGTATACGCCGTACAGAGCAGCGCAATCAATGAATCCACAAACACGAAAATGCAGAAAGCCAAAACAGGAAACCTTGCTGGCTACATTCACTTTTCCGGCTGCAAGATACCGCTTTATAAATTCAAAGTGACGCCAAAAGCCCCAGGCGTTAAAAAGCAGGTGACGGCAGCAGTCAAAAAGGGCGGCGGCACAGCTTTTGAAAATGCGTTCATTGCTCAGATGAAAAGCGGGCATATCGGAGTATTTGAACGGGAAACAAGCAAACGCTTCCCGATAGAAGAAAAAATGGGGCTTGCAATGGCGCAGATGGTAGGAAACACAAGCGTAATGACGGAGCTGGAAAAAGAAGCGCAGAAAACGGTTGATGAAAGAATTGTGCATGAAATTGACCGCCTGCTGAACGGTTACGGAGGTTAGGGCATGACGCCAGTAATTTTATTAGACAATCTGGAAGAATTTGTGAAAGAGAAGACAAAGGACATAAAACTGCGGGTAAGGGTACGAAAACCAGAGCAGGGACAGGAAAAAGAACGGGCAGCGGATGTATATAAAATGCGTCTTCCAAAAAAAGAAGATCAGACGGAAAAAGTGCCATATATCCTGCTGCAATTCCTGACCGGGAAAGACGGGGAAGCGCAGGAGGGAAGCGCCTGCCAGATACGCATTGTGGTTGCGACATATGCGGAAAATGACAGTATGGGCGCATATGACGTGCTTAATGTGCTTTTACGCATCAGGAGCGAACTGCAGAAAACAGGGATTATCGGGGGATATTTTGCGCTGAAAAAGCCACTGGAATACCTTGTATACCCCGACAGCACGCAGCCATATTTTTTAGGAGAAATGATAACAAACTGGTCAATACCGACAATCGAAAGGGAGGTTGAAGCAATTTGGCAGTAAAAGACAGGAAAACGAAAGAAGCTATGGAAGCCGTAGAAGCCGCAGGAACGGCAAAAGAGGAAAAGACGGAAAACAATACGACTGAACAGGAAAAAGCCGAAAACGGGGCAGATAACGAAGCCACAGGCACAAAGGAAGCAGAGATGGAAACAGAAGCCACGGAAGAAAAAGAAGAAGTGGTGAAGCTGGCGTATATCGGCCCCACACTGCCTGCGGGACGGTTAAAGTGCAACAAAATCTTTATAGGTACGGAAACTGAAATCAAGGAAGAATTGAAAGACGTTCTGGAAAAGCATCCGCTTGTGGAGAAAATGCTTGTTCCTGCAAGCCGGATGGGAGAAAAGAAAGACAAGGCAAAGACTGCGGGGAATATCCTGCATAAATATTATACAGACCTCGCTTCCAGCATTGCGGGAAATGCAGCAAAGGAGGGATAAAAGATGGCAAGCCAAATAACACACGGCGTGCAGACCGGGAAGCTGACAACAAGCATTTCAACCCCGAATGTAGCTTCGAGCGGCGTGATATTTGCGGTAGGGACAGCGCCAGTGCAGATGGTAGAGGGCGGAAAGATAAATGAAGTCGTGATGGCGAACAATTACACAGAAGCAGTGCAGAAACTGGGCTATTCTGACGATTGGAAAAAATACAGCCTTTGCGAAGTAATTTACACAGCGTTCCAGCTTTATACGACTTCACCGATTTTTCTTGTAAACGTGCTGGACCCTCAAAAACATAAAACACAAAAGACCCTGAACGCGGAGGTTGTGGAAAATCAGGTAAAATTGCCGCTGGAAGCCATTGCGGGGAGCGTAGAGGTGGACGGACTGGAAAGAGGGACGGATTTTGAAGCGTTCTATGATGATGATAACTGCATTGTGGAATTTCTTTCCGACACAACCGGAGAAGTGGAACTGACATACAACGAAGCAGACCCAACACAGATTGATAAAGATGATATTATAGGCGGCTTTAGCGTGACAACACACAAGTCAACCGGGCTGGAACTGATAGACAGCGTTTTCCCACGGTTTACAGAAATACCGGATTTGATTTTGTGTCCGAATTGGTCGCATGACAGTGAAGTTGCGGCGGTAATGTCTGCAAAGGCAGAAAACATCAACGGACTGTTTGAAGCTGACGCAATTTTGGATATGGACACAACGGAAGAAGGCGTGACGTACTATTCAGACGCTATTGCGTGGAAGAAAAAAAAGAATTTTTCAAAGCCGAATGAACTTGTTTGTTTTCCGAAGCTTGCGCTGGGAGAAAGAGAGTTTAACTTTTCCACGCAGCTTGCCGGCTTGATTGCAAAAGTGGACAATACGGAAGCATGGGGCGGCGGCACGCCGTGTGAAAGCGCGTCTAACAAGTCATTGCAGGCTGACAGAATGATACTGGCTGACGGGACGGAAGTTGCGCTTGACTTGCAGCAGGCAAACTATTTGAATGACAATGGGATTATTACGGGATTGAATTTTTATAATGGTTTTGTAAGCTGGGGGGATTGGACAGCGTGCTTTCCGGGAAACACGGACCCGGTAGACTATTTTTATTGCATATCCCGTATGTTTAAGTGGGTTGCAAAGACTGTGACGCTTTCGTACTGGAATTATGTTGACAGAAAGCTAAATCGAAGATTGATTGACGCTATTTTACAAGGCGTAAATGACTGGCTGAACAGTCTGACGGCGGAAGAAAGAATATTGGGCGGGCGTGTAGAGTTTAAGGAAGAAGAAAACAGCGAAACAGCATTGATGGCAGGACACGCAAAATTTCACATCTATCTTGCGCCGCCTAGCCCGCTGAGTCTGCTAGAATACGTGCTTGAATACGATGTGTCGTATCTTTCAAGCCTTATGATGGCATAAGGGAGGGATAAACAATGCCAAGAGTTGATGAACTTGTTGTAAATTTTGCGATATATGAAGACTCTGTGGAATATTTAGGCATGGCAGAAGTAGAGCTGCCGGAAATAACAGCGCTGACAGAGGAAATAACAGGCGCAGGGATTGGCGGAAACGTGGAAGCGGTTGTGATAGGACATTTTGAAGCAATGACCCTAACGTTGAATTTTCGGACAGTGACAGACGCAACGATCAGGCTGAATGAGCCACGAATTCATATGATTGATTTGAGGGCGGCGCAGCAGAGCGAGAACACGGCAACAAAAAAGATAGACATAGACAGAATGAAATATATTATGAGGGTAAGACCAAAAAAACTTGCGCCCGGAAAAGTAGGGGTTGCTACGACTGCAGACGCTTCCGGAGAATATGCAGTCACGTACTATGCAATCTATAAAGACGGGGTAAAGAAAGTGGAGATTGACCAGTTGAACTTTATCTATTATGTTGACGGCGTGGATTATCTAGCGGATGTGCGAGCCGCATTAGGCAAGTGATAAGATATTAAAAAACATCTTGATATATTAATTAAAGTTATCGCAATATAAGGCGAAAAACATTTAGACTACCCTATTTTGGGAAGACATATTACATTAATTCACAAAAAGCAGCCGTAAGGTTGCTTTTTTGTTACAAAAAATTAAGGAGAAAATGGACATGGAAAAAGTAGAAAATATCGAAATTACAGAGGAAATGAGGCAGCAGGAAGCGGAAATGCTGGGAGAAGAAATAGAAGGGCGGCAGGAAGCGGAAATGCAGCAGGAAGAAGCAATGGAGCTGGCAGAAGCGCAGCGGACCGGAGTTGTAGATATGTCTGTCAAAAAGACAGAGAAAGAGAAGAAAAACCCGAATTACACGCACACTTTCAAAAAGCCTGTAACGATTTTGGGGCAGCAGTACAAGACAATGACGTTTTATTTTGACGAATTAACAGGAGAGGATATAGAAGCGGTAGAACAGGAAATGCAGGATATGGGAAAATATGCGCTTTCCCCTGAAATTTCATCTATATTTCAGAGCATGCTTGCAGCAAGGGCGGCAAGAGTGGGGTCTGATGAAATCAGGCGTTTGCCTGTCGCAGATTATATGAAAATCAAAAATAAAGCAAGAGATTTTTTAACAGGCATGGGCTTCTAAAGCAGGAGAGGCCCGCAAACTATATACGAAAACAGGCGTATAGAATGGCAAGAGCTTCTAATACGCCCATCTATTATTTTATGCGGCTTCCAATCAAAAATCTTTACGAGTGGATAAAAAGCGCCAACGAAGTGGAAAAAGAAGACAAAAAAGAAAGGAACCGCAGAAAATAGAGGGAGGTGAAGCGACTGGCAGGGCCAAGGAAGGAATTTGAACTGCTTTTCAAGCTGAAAGCGTCACTGGGCAGCGATTTCAACAGTGCTTTCAAAGGCGCGATGGAAACGCAGAAAAAGTTACAGGACAGCTTGAAAAGCGTAAATTCCTTACAGGGAAAAGTTGACGGTTACAACAAGACTTCAAATGCAATCAGCCAGCAAAATGAAAAACTGACAAGGCTGCAAACGGAACATCAAAAGATTGCGCAGAAAATACAGATGCACGAGCAGCACGCGGAAAGGCTGCGTGCAAAGATTGAGGAAACCGGGGACGCAACCGGGGAGCTGACAGCGCAGCTTGCGAGGGAAGAAAACGAAGTCCAGAAGAATACCGAACGACTGAAAAGTAACGAAAGCCAGATACGACAAACCACTGCCAGCATACAACAACAAACACAGCAGCTTAACAGAGTGGGGGAGGAACTGCGGGAAGCAGGTGTAAACACTGACAATCTGGAAGAATCAAACGCTAGACTGCAGCGGTCATATGAACGTTTGCAAAATTCCCAGCAGACCATACAACGGCTGAATCAGGCACAACAAAATATAAACGAAAGCATTTCCCATACAAAGACACAGCTTGTAGGGACGGTAGGGGTTATGGCGGCGGCGGGAGCCGCAATCTATAACGGACCAGTAAAAAAGGCGGCAGAGTTCCAAGAGCAAATGTCAACCGTACAGGCTATTTCCGGAGCAACTGGGGACGATTTGAAGTTATTGTCTGAAAAAGCAAAGGAAATGGGAGCTACGACAAAGTTTACAGCCAAAGAAGCAGGGCAGGCTATGGAATACATGGCTATGGCGGGTTGGAAAACAAAAGACATGATGGGTGGCATTGAGGGTGTCATGAACCTTGCGGCGGCTTCCGGGGAAGAACTGGCGGCAGTATCGGACATTGTGACAGATGCAATGACGGCGTTTGGAATGTCGGCAGACGGAACCACAAACGGAGTGTCAAACGCCACGCATTTTGCGGACGTACTGGCGCAAGCGTCTTCAAACGCTAACACGAATGTTGGAATGATGGGCGAAACATTCAAATACGTTGCACCTGTTGCAGGTTCGTTGGGGTACAGTTTGGAAGATACAGCCACTATGATAGGCGTTATGGCTAACAGCGGCATAAAGGCTTCAAATGCTGGAACCGCACTACGGTCTATTATGACAAGGCTTTCCACGGACGCAGGAGCGTCAAGCAAGAGTCTGGGTGCATTAGGAATCCTGACAAAAAAGCTGGGCGTAGAATTTTATGACAGCAAGGGAAAGACAAGGGACCTTGCAAAAGTAATCGGGGAAACAAGGGAAGCATGGAAAGGACTGACACAGGAAGAACAGAACAACTATGCAAAAAAAATCGCTGGACAATCTGGAATATCGGGCTGGCTTTCTTTGATGAATGCGGAACAGAAAGATTTTGATAAACTTACCAAGTCAATTCAAAATGCAGATGGCGCAGCAGAGGAAATGGCAAAGAAAAAGCTGGATAACTTCGCCGGACAGGTTACACTGTTCCAGTCCGCTTTTGACGGGCTGCAGACAGAACTGGGGCTGATGGTTCTCCCTAAATTGACGGAAGCGGTAAAAAAAATAACGGAAGTAACGTCGGCTGCAAGCAAATTTGTAAACAAAAACCCGGAAACAGTAAAAATGATAGCAAAAATTGCAGCGGGTCTTGTGGGGCTGAAAGCAGGGGGCCTTGTTGCAAAGATAGGGTTCCTGCATTTGCAGAACGGTTTTTTGGGAATCCGAAAGGCATTTACGCTGATAAAAGGCGTAGGGCTGTCAAGGTATATAAGCGCATTGACAAATGGATTTGGCGGGCTTGCCGGGGCAGCGAAAGGCATCATGTCATACTTTAAAGGCATAGGAAGCGCAGCCG
Source organism: uncultured Eubacterium sp. (assembly GCA_910584595.1). Classification (GTDB taxonomy): domain Bacteria; phylum Bacillota; class Clostridia; order Lachnospirales; family Lachnospiraceae; genus Eubacterium_J. Next base: position 15,614 of record CAJUBQ010000046.1, on the reverse strand, counting down.
GAGGCGTTGCATCCGCGTTTGGGAACATATTTGCAAACAGTTCTGTCTTTTCAAAGTTGGGCGGGGTCATGAAAAACGCCGGATTAAAAATGATGGGGTTTATGCTGAAACCGTTTTCTATGTTTGGGACAAGACTCTCCGGGGTGCTGGCAAATGTTGCGGGCGTTATCGCAAGGTCTCCGATCGGAACAATCGGAACTGTAATCGGAAAAGGATTCGGCAAGATAACGGCATTTATAGCGCCTGTTGGAAATGCAATAAAAACCTTGCTTGGGCCGCTTGGAAAGCTGACAACAAGCATATTCGGGCCGTTAGGCGGCGTTGTTGGAAAAGTGCTGCCAATTGTCGGAGTGATAACGGCGATAATCACCGCTGTCCAGTTAGTGAAAAGCCATTTACAGGAAATAAGGGGCTTTATCCAAAAGACGTTCGGGGATGGTGCGCTTGCTGTTTTTGATAAAGTTGTAGCAGTTATCACAAACATAGGAAATACAGTCAAAGGTGTTTTCACGAAAGGACTTAACGGAGCCGGAGAACTAATTGGAGAAAAATTTGGAGTTAAGGGCGAATTAGCAGTTCTTAAATTAGCAGCAGCGCTTATTAAGATAAAAAATGCAGCGGGTCAGTTCGTGGAATTTGTAACAACGCACATTGTCCCGGTTATAGAACAGGTATTCAATGTGCTGATGACCAGCGTTATTCCGGGAATTATTAGCGGCATACAGGCGGCAGCCCCGGTGATAATGCAGATTTTTCAGGCAATAGCAGAATTTATAGCGGGAATTATCCCGGTTATCGGAAGTTTCATAGCCGAATTAATGCCGATTATCAGCCAGATCATATCATTTATTCAGACAAATGTGCTGCCGATTATAAGCAGCATTTTTCAGTTTATTGTATCAACGGTTCTTCCGGCGATCGTAAGCGGCATACAGCAGTTAGGTTCAATCATAACAACGGTTCTTTCAGCGGCGCTTCCGGTAGTGCAGACGGTGTTTACTACGATCTGGAACATTATACAGCCGATCATGCAGATGATATTACAGGTAGTGCAGGCAGTCCTTCCGGAAGTGCAGGCGGTATTCAAGAGTGTATTTGATGCAATCGGCGGAGTGATTTCAGGGTTCCGGGAGGTATTGTCCGGGATTATCCAATTTATAACAGGTGTCTTTTCCGGGAACTGGTCTGCGGCATGGAACGGCATAAAATCGATTTTCAGTGGTGTTTGGGAAAGCATAAAGTCTATAGCAAAAGGTGTAATGGACGGGATTTCCCATGCAGTGCAAGGCGTAATGGATGGGATTGGCAAAGTCAAGGAAACCATAGGAGGGGTTGGCGGCAAGATTGCAAAGACGCTGCATATACCGGGGTTTGCAAAAGGTTCAACCAATACGCCTGACACATTCATTGCAGGGGAAAACGGGCCGGAGCTGATAACAAATGCACCGGGGCGGACGGTATATACTGCACAGCAAACAAAGGGTATACTGAAAGCGCAGAATCAGGTGAGAAACGCAGCGGCAGCAGTGCAGGCGACGGGAACGACCAACATCATAAACAACAATGCGCCAGAGAACGTCCCTGGGGAAAGTGAGCCGGAATTGAGAATCGGAACCGGGCGAAGCAGCATAACAGTAACAATCAACAATAAACCGACCATTTATGTTGACGGCGGTAAGCCGGGAGATTTGGAAGAAAAGTTGGAGGAAAACAACAGATGCTTGTTGCAGAAAGTAAAAGAATTGTTTGACAAGCTGAATGATGATGAAAGGCGGTCTGTGTATGAGTAATACTTATACGACAATATCCGGGGATATGTGGGACAAAATAGCCTATGAGCAAATGGGAAGCGTCCTGTATACTGACAAGCTGATAAGGGCAAACACAGAATATGCCGCATTGTTCGTTTTGCCTGCCGGGATAGTTTTAACTATCCCAGAGGTCGCTGACGAAGCAAATATGGAGCTGCCGCCGTGGAAAAGGGGATTTTATCATGAGCGATAAGAAACTGGCAAGGCGTGTGCAGTTGAAATTAAAATTCAACGGCGTGGACGTGCCAGAAAACATCAACCTGCATTTGACGGGAGCAACCTACACGGACGAAGAAGAAGACAGCACGGACGATTTTCAGATAAGCTATGAAGATCGGGAAAACAATTTGCTGGGGAACTGGCTGGAAGTAAAGCCGACAACTTCAAAAAGCACAAAGAAAGTGGAAAAGAAAGTTGAAGACGAAAAAACGATAAATTATGTGGTAAAAAGAGGTGACACCCTGTGGGCGATTGCTTCAAAGTATTTGGGAAGCGGAACAAAATATACGCAGATAGCGCAGGAAAACAATGTAAAAAAACCAAATCTGATATATCCGGGGCAGGTATTTAAGATAACGACAGGCGGAGAAGCGTCAAGTACGGTAAAAGAAGAAAAAGAAAGCAAAGAAGAGAAAGGGGCAGGCGGTTCCGGCAGTTCAAGCGGGGCAAAACCGAAACTGGTATCTGCTGTACTTGTGCAAAAGAACTGGAATGATACAGGAAAAGACCTGACGCTTGACATGGGAACTTTTGAAATTGACAGCATTGATATGTCCGGACCTCCGGACAAAGTAACGGTGAAAAGCACTTCCATCCCGTACACTTCAAAATTACGAATGGAGAAAAAGAACAAAGCGTGGGAAAAAATATCATTAAAGGGAATCGGGCAGGAGATAGCGGGAAAGAACGGGCTGAAACTGATGTATGAAGGAAGCGATAACCCGACATACAAGCGGAAAGAGCAGGTGCAGACTTCTGATATTAAATTTTTGCAGACATTATGCCACGCGGCAGGAATGGCGTTGAAAGTCACAACATTGACAATCGTAATATATGACGCTGCTGAATACGACAAAAAGCCTGCTGTGCGGACTTTCGAAAAGGGAAGCGGGGATATCATTTCATACAAGATGGGGACAAAGCTAACAGACACGGCATACACTTCCTGCCACGTTTCCTATACGGACCCGGACAGCAAAGAAACCATTGAATACACATACACCCCGGACAGTAAGACCGGGACAGGGCAGACGCTTGAAGTAAACGAGAAAGTGAACAGCAAAGCGGAAGCAATCAGGCTGGCGAAAAAGCGGCTGCGGGAAAAGAATACACAGGAGTACACGGCAAGCCTGCAAGTTGTGGGCGATGTATCACTTGTGGCGGGTATCACGGTAAAGCTGAAAGGTTTTCAGCAGTTCGATAAGAAATATAAAGTCACGCAGGCGAAACATAACCTGCTTGACGGCTACACGGTTGACTTGTCATTAAAACAGGTATTGGAGGGGTATTGATGGCAGATTTAACAGAGCTGAAAAACATTGTGCGGAAAGGGACGGTGCAGAGCGTAGACAAAAAGAAGATGAAAGCCCGTGTGAAATTTGGCGATAAAGGCGGCATCATATCCGGGGAGCTTCACATTTTGATACAAAAGCGGCATATCATTCATGATACAGTGGAAAACTGGCTGGAAGATGAAGCAAACAGGATAAAAAAAGATGTGACGGACGTATCCATAAACGCTTCTTACCATGATGACGAAGTTGTGAGAGGTCCGTCTCCTTCTGTGCATAAAGCATGGCTGACATACTGGCTTCCAGAAGTAGGGGATATGGTTCTTTGTTTGATGATGCCGGACGGAGACGGGGAGGGTTACATATTGGGAGGAGTAAAGTGAATGGCACAGATAGGAAGTTTTGGGGACCTGACTTTCAAAGTGTCTGACAAGTTTGTGCGCACATTTGACGGCATGAGCTGGGACTTTTCTGCAAAGTACGCAACGCACGACAGGCATATAAAAGCAGACCTTCTTGAATATATGGGGCCGGAAATTGAAACGATATCATTTTCAATGGTGCTTTCTGTATTTTTAGGAGGAACGCCGTACCTGCAGATACGAAAGCTGCGGAAAATGATCCGAAAAGGGTATGCACAGCGGCTTGTAATAGGCGGCAAGGTATACGGAAGTTACAAGTGGGTGATGGCAAGCGGCTCCGTTGAATTGCAGAGGTTTGATAAAAACGGGAATCTTTGGGCGGCGAAAGTTAAAGTAACGCTGAAAGAGTATCCGAAGAGGTGATTTTATGGAGATAGTAAGAGGTGACGGGAAACTGCTGGAAAACATAGACCTTGCCCCGGCAAATGCACATCAGGAAGTATTGCAGAATGTTGCAATCATACTTGATACGGTGATGAAGTCTGCACCGATGCTGCGGGGACTTGGTCTGCCGGGGGAGCTTTTAAAAAGACCTATAAACGTAGTGCAAAATATGCTTGTAGCGTACATCTATGACCAAATAGACGAATATGAGCCACGGGCGATCATCGGCGGCGTGACATTTGAAATGCCGGATTATTCCTACCCCATGCAGGGAATATTGATACCGGTAGTGGAAATTGAGGGGGTGAACGAAAACGAAGAATAGGGAATACCCCGATATACAGTTTCTTGAAACGGACACGGAAACCATAGAAAGCAGTATGATTGCATTATATGAGCTTTTTATGAGGGAATGCGGCAGGAAAGATTATAAAATGCAGCCAGCGTCACCGGAAAGGCTGTTTCTTTCATGGTGCGCTGCAATCGTGGTGCAGCAGAGGGTGCTAATAGACGAAACGGCAAAAAAGAACGTGCCACGGTACGCAACCGGGGAATATTTAGACAGCCTTGCAGAGCTTTTCAAGGACATTGAAAGGCTTCCTGCAAAACCGGCAGTTACAGTCTTTCGGTGTTATATATCAGAAGCGCAGAAACAAAGCGTGATAATACCCGCAGGGACACGTATCAGTTTTGACGAACTTGTATTTGAAACAACGGAAGAACTGGAAATACCTGCCGGAAGCACATATGGTGACGTAGGCGGGCAGTGTCAGAGCGCCGGCGCTGTTGGGAACGGCCTTGCAGCAGGGCAGGTAAAAGAGATTGTGGATGTATATGACTATTATTTAAAAGTCGAGAACATAACAAAGACCAGCGGCGGGGCGGAACAGGAAGCAGACAAAGAGTATTACGAACGCATGAGAGAAAGCATGGAGAGTTTTTCAACAGCAGGGCCGACGAACAGTTATATCTATCATGCAAAGTCTGTTACTGCGGCAGTCGTAGATGTAGCAGCCACATCACCGGAACCGGGTGTTGTTGATGTGCGTGTACTATTACAAGGCGGTGAGCAGCCAACAGAAGCAGTGCTGCAGGAGATATACGACAAGCTGAACGCGGATGATGTGCGCCCACTGACAGATATGGTGATGGTATCCGCTCCGGAAGAAGATCCGTTTGAAATCGATGTGACTTTCTACATAGAGAGGAATGCGCGGGCAAGCAACAGTATTATTGAAAAGGCAACACGGGAGGCGGTAGAGGAATACATATTGTGGCAAACCGGGAAAATGGGACGGGATATAAACCCGTCTTATTTAGTGCAAAAAATTATGGAAGCGGGAGTGAAGCGCGTGGAGGTGCGTAAGCCTGAATATAGGGTTGTAGAAGAAACACACGTTGCACGCATCGTACGGGACACCATGCAGGTATTAAACGGAGGTGTTGAAGTTGGCTGACGCAAAGCAAAAAAGAAGCCCAGGAAGGGATATATATAGCGTGAATTTTGCGGATTACCTGCCGGAAACATTGAAACGGGACCCAAAAATGAAAGCTCTGGCGGCAGCGGCAACAAAACAAATGCTGGGAGTGAGTGCGGAAATTGACAATGTACTGATATATTCCAGAATTGACTGCCTGCCGGAAGAACTGATTGACATACTTGCGTTTGATATGCACGTTGACTGGTACGATTATTCATATCCGCTGAAAACAAAGCGGAACGTTCTGAAAAACAGCGTAAAAGTTCACAAAAAGATGGGAACAAAATACGCAGTGGAAACAGCGCTGCGGGCCGTACACAAAGACGCAGGCGTATCCGAATGGTTTGAATATGGCGGGAAGCCATACCATTTTAAACTTCATGTGGACATAAGCAAATCCGGAATGTCGGAAAACACTGGAAACGAAATTGCAGCAAAGGTGTATTTTTACAAAAACCTGCGTTCTCATTGCGACGGGATATATTACCGCCTGGGAATGGATGCGGCAATCGTAAAAGCCGCCGCATGTTCTTGCCTGGGCGGGATTTTGAAAGTAAAAGCAAAGCTGGCAGAAAGCATCCGTGCAGCAGACCGTCTTCCTGCGCTTTCCAGTGCAGCTATGGGAGGAATCCTGAAAGTCAAGCCTTATCTTACCGAGAATCTTCCGGGGCCTGTGGCAGACCAAACAAAAGCATACGCCGCACAGCTTCTTACGGAGGAACTACGCGTAAAAACATATGTAACGGAGTCCATCCATGGAAAAAAGGCGGAAAAAACAGCGCAGGCGGGCGTTTTGGAAGCGGGCAGCATAAAAATAAAGGCAAAAACGGAAAAAGAGCTGAGGGCGCCGCTGAAAGTAAGGCAGCAGGGGCATCAGCGCATGGAAAACAGAATGGAAGTGAAAAAGGCAGTCGGAAAGGAGCGATAAGATGGCAACGGAATTTTTTGCGGTTGTAACCGACATGGGAACAAAAAAGATGCTTGAGGCGGTCAGTGATGACCAGAAGGTAAACATAACGGAATTCGCAGTCGGTGACGGCGGCGGGGAGGCATACAAGCCCACAACGGACATGATGGAGCTCAGAAACGAGGTCTGGCGGGGAAAAGTCAATTCCTGCAAAATCAACCCCGAATCCGAAAACATACTCATCATTGAGGCGGTCATCCCGTCCGACGAAGGCGGCTTCACCATCCGGGAGATGGGCGTTTTCGATGAAGAAGGGACTATGATCGCCGTATGCAACACGCCGGACACGCAGAAAGTAAAGGTAACGGACGGGGTGGTGCATGAACTGAGCCTTTCCATGGAGATCGCGCTCAGCAATACGGACTCCGTAGAGCTGAAAGTGGACCCGTCCGTAATTATGGCCACCAAAAAAGACATTCAGACGTTAAAGGCGTCCATGGAGGGAAAATACGAAGATATCCGGGCGGAACTGGACCGCGTTTCGGATTTTGCGCAGGAAAACAGGGACAGGATCGACAGTCTTCAGGAAGACGTGAAAGAGTCGCAGGTCAGGCTTTCCCTGCTGGAGCTGATGTATGCGACGGAGATCAAAAGAAACCCGTTTTCCGTCACATTCGGGAATCTTGACGGCCTGGTTGCGCAGGGCGTTTGGAATAAGACGCAGAAACGGATTGACTTTTAAGCGAGGAGGGACGGCAAATGGCAGTTGCGATAGGAAATAAAAATGTAGGGGACATTGTAAAGCTGAGGGAAAACGGCGCGTTGGTGGAATTCATTGTAATCCACAAAGGACTGCCGCCAACGTATTATGACGCTTCCTGTGACGGGGTGTGGGTTTTACGGAAGCTGGCGTATCCGGAAAGCTGGAAAGGAAGGAAAGCGTGCAGCAGCGGCAACTATGCGCAAAGCGAAGTCAAGTCCTGGCTGGAAAACACGTATTACAATATGTTCGATTCCACCACGAAATCAGGCATAAAAAATGTGCGCATACCGTATATGTATGGAAATAAAAGCAATGCAACAGGCGCATCGGGAGCTTTGGGGCATTGTTTTATGCTTGCCAGAAGTGAAATATGCGATGAAAAGCAGTATAGCAATCATTTTTGTTCGAGGCTTTCTTATTTTTCGGATTGCGATGGCAACTCAACAGAACCTAAAAGAGCGTGCGATTACGATTGGTTTACGCGCGATACGTATATTCAAACAGATATAAGAAATATGGCATATGTTTATAAAGAAGGAAATGTTATGTCATATACAGGAAGTATCGAATCCCATGATATAAATGTCCGCCCCGCAATGATCCTGAATTATAACATGCTTGTCAATGACGATGGCAGCGTAACGGTGAACACGGCCCCAGGCACGCCGGGAAGCATATCCGTTCCGGGCAGTGTGCAGGGCGGGACCGCCATTACGGTCAGCTGGTCCGCAAGTTCGGACGCGCAGGGGAATCTGGAAGGCTATAAGCTCGAGCGGAGCCTGAATGGCGGCGCGTGGTCACAAATCTACCAGGGCGGCGGCACAAGCACAACGAACCACGTCGCGTATGGCACAAACACCGTGACCTACCGTGTCAAAGCATATGACAATATGGGAGCGGAATCCGGATATCGGACAAGCGCGGCCGTGACCGTTATCAACAATACGCCTCCGGGTGCGCCGCAGGGCATCACGGTTCCGGTAAACGTGCGCGGCGGGAATCCAATCACAATCAGCTGGGGAGCCAGCTCCGATGCGGAAAATAACCTGGCGGGCTACGAACTTGAGCGCAGCGTAAACGGCGGCACATGGGCGCAGGTCTTTCGAGGGGCGCAACAGTCCCATACGGACAATGTCACGTTTGGCTGGCAGACCGTCGCATACAGGGTGCGGGCATACGATGCCTACAACGCATACAGCGGGTACGCAACATCCGAAGCAAGGGCTGTTGACAATAACAGACCCCCGGAGATTGTCTGCGCATTCCAGTCAGGAAGCGACCTTGGGATAAAAAGCGGCGGCTTTTCCTTTCCTTATACGGTGAATGATGCGGATAACCGCACAGGCGAAGTGACAGTGACGGAAAATCTCGACGGCGCAAAGAAGAAAGAATTCCAGCCGGAACTCGGGAAAGAAAACACATTTACGTCTGACGGGGCAGAGTTTCAATGCCTGCCAAACGGGAAGCATACCATTTTATTTTCCGCCAGTGACGGGAAGGCGTCGTGCACGCATACGCTGACCTTTACAAAATCAGTAACCTCCGCGCTCATTACGCTTGCAACGCCTATGGATGCGGATGACCAAATCGAAGCCTGCGCGGTTGCGGCGAGCGGCTACATCCCGGAAGACGCGGTATACCGCGTGCTTGTGACAAACAACGCAAAAGACGCGGAACCGGTATGGGAAGACTGCACGCAGGCGGTAAAAAACGGGGCGAATCATATCTTTGCGAACAAAAGCGCGGAAAACGGGTTTGCGTTTAATTTTAAAATCACGGTTTCCCGCGGAGAAAGCGGCGCAGGCGGGTTTATAACATCCGTACAGGGCGGATTTCAGTAAAAGCATGTAGAAGGCATTGTAAATAAGAAATACGGAAACGGGAAAGGGAATGGAAATGGGCTTAAAATGGAAAAAGGACTCTCTGAAACAGCTCCATGAGAAGGAAAAGGACAGCAAAAGGCTCATGGAGCAGATCGCGCAGCTGGAGCGGCGGGATGCGGAAAAAGACCTTGCAATTACGGAGCTGGAACTCGGGGACATCGAAAAAGGCCTTGCAATTACGGAACTGGAGCTTGCGGTTCTCGGACTGCAGACCGCGCAGGCAGAGGACGCAGGGGAAGAGCAGGCGCAAACAAGCATGGAAAATAAGGACGCAAAGGGGGAAACGACATGACAAAAAAGGCGGCGCATTCGGAAAGATATGAAACATTAAAAGCACGCTATGAGCGCGGCGGCTGCACAAAGGAGCAGCTTATGCGCTTCGTAGGCTACCGTGTTTTAACGCGGCAGGAATATGAAGAGATAACGGGAGAAAAACCGGTCTGACAGCAAATGTTTTTTGGCAGGGGAAACAGAAAAAGGAAAGGGATGGGAGATAGACATGGACACACCAATCACACGTGCGGAGCATGAAGAATTCAGCAGACGCATGGAAGCGGAAAACAAGCGTTTGACCGATGAAGACAAACGCCAGAACCACCGAATCGACGAATTGGAAGAAACAGTGCGCCAGATCGGGGATTTGACCGCATCCGTAAAGGAGCTGGCAGTCAGCATGAAGAATATGACGAAGGTTCAGGAACAACAGGGGAATGACATTGAAGAACTGAAAAACCGTGATGGCGAGATGTGGCGCAAGGTGACCGGATATGTCATAACGGCAGTGATCGGCATCGCAGTCGGATTTATCTTTACACAGATCGGCATGTAGGAGAAACGCGCTTGTGGCTAAATTCATGCGCAGGAACAGCAATGCCGTAAGCAGGAAAAGGTAAGACAGAACAGAAGAGAAAGGAGCGTAAAGGTTACAAAATGACGGAAAAGATTTTATCAGCATCAAAAATAGGAAACAGGTTGGATGTTACACTTTGGACCGTATGGTTTTTGTCATTGTTAAAATTACAAAGAAGAAAAACAGAAAGGGGAAATGAGAATGTTTCAAAATAATGTGTTCCGGGCATCCATTGATACAAAACAGTGGGTACGCGCCGCAGGCGTCCGGGCGGTAAAAACGACCGCGCAGGCAGCCTTAGCGCTTATCCCTGCAGCGGCAACCATCAGCCAGGTGGATTGGCGTGTGGTAGCCAGCACAGCATTACTTTCCGGGTTAACGTCGCTGTTAACGTCCGTGGCGGGAATTCCAGAAGTAATGCAGAAGGAGGAGCCGTAACATGGAGGTAACGAGAAAAACAGCCCTGGCACACAAAAGCAATTTTGGCGGGACACGCGCACTTTCATCCATAAGGTATATTGTGCTGCATTATACAGCAAATGATGGGGACAGCGGCGAGTCGAACGCAAAATATTTTCAGAAGCCGAACAGAAATGCTTCTGCGCATTATTTTGTCGATGACGACAGCATCACGCAGTCTGTCCCTGACAATTTCATCGCCTGGTCGGTTGGCGGAAAGAAGTACACGGATTGTGAAAAGACAGGCGGCGGGAAGCTGTATGGGACTGCTACGAATGCAAACAGTGTCAGTATCGAAATGTGCGATACGAAAAAGGACGGAAAACTCCAGGCAACAGAGAAGACAATGAAAAATGCCGCTGCTTTGTGCATGGAGTTGATGGAAAAATATCATATAGACCTAAGCCGGGTTATCCGCCATTTTGACGTGAATGGAAAACACTGCCCGGCATACTTTATGGATGCCACTGCATGGGAGGAATTTAAAAACAGGCTTCGCAAACACAAATATAAGACAGGTCAGACATATATCACCACGCAGTCCTGCTATCTGAGGAAAAACGCAGGAACAGGGAAGAATACGGTGCCATATAACAGCCTGTCGGAAGCGGTGCGAAAAAAGTGCAGGAATGCGTTTGGGCCTGCAGTGTTCAAAAAAGGGAAAACATTCCATCTAAGGAAAGTTACATACATCGGGGAGGATGCATGGGGACAAATGAAGTCTGGATATTGGGTGCCGCTGGTCTATAAAAATGAAATGAGAGCGGATATATTAAAGAAATAATATAAAAAGCAGTATGATTTACCGAGGGCAGGCTTAAAAGCTGCTGAAAAAGGAGGATAAGGAAACATGAATGACGCCAGAGCGCAAGCGATGCCATCTGAGATTACAGTTGCGACGGATAACGTTCCGGACGGCGCATTGGAAGACAATCCGGACGGAAGCAAAAGAGTGTGCCAGACGGAAGATGGCGGGTTGATGCAAGAGAAAGGGAAAAGCTGGCATGATAATTACAAAAAATGATATTGAAAAAATAATAAGAGAAACAGCAGGACTACAGAAAACAAAGATTGAAGTTGAAGTGCGGGGGGGGGTATCAGCGTAATAACACAATAAGAAGTAGAGGAGCGAAAAAAACAGGAAATAAAAGAAATTTTGCCGTTGTATATGGTAGTGGAACGGTTGACGGAATAAAAAGAACCCCGGAGGGCAGCAGTCTTCCGGGGTTCCATAATGTTGTACTAAATCTACATATCCAACTGGATACAGGGCAAAGACAAGGTTCGCTAAGTTCTTCAATTTACCGGAACTGATTGCATTATTCAAAGAGAGTGCGGACATTCAGACACCGGATATGTTGAAGCTGCCTGTGCCGGAAGCGGATTATGAAAATATCGTGTTAAAACCGAGCGAGTACCAGCAGGATATGGTTCAGTCACTTGCGGACAGGGCGGAAGCGGTCAGGGACAGGAAAGTGCAGCCGAACATCGACAATATGCTAAAGATAACCAACGATGGAAGAAAGTTAGCGTTAGACCAGCGGCTCATCAATGATATGCTCCCGGATGAAGAAAACTCCAAAGCCACAACCTGTGTGGAGAAGGCGTTTGAGATTTGGGAGCAGACAAAAGAGCAGAAATCGGCGCAGCTTATCTTCTGCGATTTATCCACGCCGAAAGGAGATGGGACATTCAACGTATATGAGGACATCAGGGATAAACTCATGGCGAAGGGAGTGCCGGAGAATGAAATAGCGTTTATCCATAATGCCAATACGGAAACAAGGAAAGCGGAGCTGTTCGCAAAAGTAAGAAGCGGGCAGGTTCGTTTTTTGTTAGGCTCAACCGCAAAAATGGGAGCCGGGACAAACGTACAGGACAGACTGATTGCGTTACACCACCTCGATGTGCCCTGGCGTCCGTCCGAGGAGGAGCGTGCCAGACGGTACATTGAAAATCAGCAAAGGCAGGGTATTCTGTTGTTTGGTAAAAAATAGTTTTATCGAAAGTTATATAACATAAATTTTAAAAATAATACCATGGCTGTATAAAATATTTAACAAATATTCTTTAATAAATTGTATGAAGCAGGGATTAGAAACATTTTCTGTTTGAGAATGTAGGTATTACAAAATTGAGCAACTAAGCAATTACATATGATAAATTGAATGGAATAAGTAATAAAATTAGCTTGAATTATTTTTTCTTTTGCATTATAATAATATTGTTTTTGTAATAGAACAAAGAATTATTTTAGGGAGTGGATATTTTGAACATTTGGGATAAAATATGGGACAAAGATATATATTCGAAGAAAAAAGTCCGTAATAGAAAATCAGCGAAGAAATTAGAGTATTTTATCAATTTGGGGGTAGATTTTGAAAACCATCATAAGATTGTTGATTTTGGTGCAGGAGGTGGCTATGTTACTTTAGAATTGTTGCGATTATTTCCAAATTTAGAAGCTGTTTTGATGGATAATTCATATGTAGGATTAAAGAAAGCAAAAACAAATTTACGTAAATGTCAAAATAGAAAAAAATTTTTTAAGCGAAACCTAAATTACCCAATTGATCACATAGATCAAAGATTCGATTTAGCAATTGCATTTAGTATTTTAGAACATTTAGAAAATATAGAACAAGGGATTAATACAATTTATCGCTCATTGAAAACAAATGGGGAAGTTGTGATGATTTGGTCTAACAAGAAATCTGTATTTTATCTTCAACATAAAATATGGGATAAATTGAAATTATGGAGATATGGCTTGACAAAAGAAATGACAGATGCTGAGATTTGTTCTTTGATTAGTGATAGATTTATTATCTTATCAAAATCCATAGAACCTTGTATTGGAGACAAAGGTTTGTTGACTCTTTTGGATAAGCTGACTCATAAGTGTTCTAAAAAATATGGACGGTATATATATTTACATTTGCAAAAGGTAGGATAGCATATGGGTTTTTTAAAAGAAGTAATAGTAGCATTAATTGTTGCAATAATTACGGGATCTATAGCATATATTTGGAAAAATAGGAAAAAACTAAAATTTTTTTCTTTTTTTAAATTGATTGTCAATATAAAAAAAAGTGGCATGTTATATTTCTTTTACAATAAAGATATGTTACGAAAACAATTAGGTACTATCGGAGATGAAATAGGTAGGGCAAAAACAAGGTTTATATATATTGGATATACAATGTCTGATATTATTCGACAAGATATGGAAGAAGCTCTAATAAAAGCAATAAACGAACGTGATGTTTCTTTCGAATTTTGTATATTAGATGGAGAATCAGAATGTGCGAATTTATATGCTATGTATACAGGCAGAGAAATCGATGAGATTAAAGTGACTTTAAATAAAACAGCTATCATAATTGAAAGGATAAGAGATAAAATAAAAGATGATAAAAAGAATCATCTAAAATTGTTGAAACATAATTTATTTATTACGTCTAGTTGTTTTCTGATTGATATTGAAGAATCATCTGGTTGGATTCATTTTAATTATAAAGCTCCGAAAGCAACAAAATTTCAAGATTTTGGTTTTGTCCTTACAAAAAGCAAATTCTATGATAAGATGAAAGAAAGTTATTTAGATATTTTAGCAGATATTTATAAATATAATGGAAATTAACGAATTTTAATTTAAGTGATTAATATAGAACATTTGTTGTTTGGTTACATATGAGTATACTGTTGTTTTACAAAGCTCTAGTATTGTAAATTTGATGTCAGGTTTGTAAATTGCCTTGATCTGCTGGATTTGGAAAAGAATGCTGTGTTTCTGCACCTTATGTTTTTGGGAAAGAATAACCCATAATGATTCATGTGATTAAAGATGGAATTTATTCTTAACAAATAATAAATATTGTTGAAACAAATTTTGATTTTCGTCCACAAGAAATAAATGAACGATTAAATTTGAAAAAGACAAAATTTCTCCCAACATCTACATATGGACATTTTACAGATCTATGGGAAAAATTATTCAGTTATGATAAAGGATTGTCGATTTGACAGTCCTTTTACTCTTTAGGGGATATGTATTGATAGTAGCAAGCTTAGGTATGCTTATAGATGTTAGATTTTTACTATATTTTAGTTCATCTATCTTCTTTTTTAGTTGTTTTCTTTCTTCTGCTGACGGATTTCGCATTCCAAGATTCTTGGTGTAATATCGTAATGCAGGAACTTGTACAGGGGATTTTTCAATCTGTATTTGTCTGCAATCCATACTTTTTATGATGTTCAGAAGATAAGCCAATGTTTTCAATGTGCTTTAGGTAAAATCTTTTTTGAAGTAGCTCTGATAAAGAGACCGGAATTTCAAGCATAATATTTAGACATATTTTTTAATATTACTCCCATAATTTTATTTTTACGATATTTTTTTCTGGCTCAAAAGGTATCTCATGCATAAGGGCATATGGAATCTGTGGGAGTGGATGGTAACGAGCAGTTACAACAAGGAAATACTAGGCATTTCGTCTATTATTTTCTGGTAAGTTCTACAATAATGTTGCCCTGTTGGTAAATCCAGTCCATAAATTCTTCTGCACTGGACTTACCTGTGTGGATCAGTTTTTTTCGTTGTAAGGCTTCCTTTTTAAATATTTCAAACGAATTTTTCATTTCTTTCAGCTTTTCTTCCGGGAATGCGTCAGTTTTTTTCGCTTTATTAATCTTATTCCGCCAGTTCTGGCATTCATTCTTATAAAGCAGGTCATAATTATTTTCCCTTGCACGCTCATCAAAATCCCGCTTGTTCTGCAGAGACTGTGCTTTCCGGCATTTTTCGCTGCACAGTTCATACCGCTGGCTTTTCGCGAGGAAAAAGCGGCTGCATACTTTGCACTGGCGGAAATACAGCCCCCAGTCTTTTAAACGGTTTAAGTAATAAATCATCACTGGATAGAATGATTCATAAACGCAGGCGCATTCCATCCCCGCCTCTTTGTCCGGGTACCAGAGGTCAAGCCTTGCATCCCCCCCGGCAGAAGCTGTGAGGGGAGCCTGTATGACGGGTCAAATGGTGCGGGCCTGCCTGTGTGCTGTTCAAAATCTGCTGTAGTGTTTGTCTTGAAGTGGTATACTAAAACTGGACACGGAGGGGGTAGATTTTGGACAGGATACA
>CAJUBQ010000045.1 GCA_910584595.1 uncultured Eubacterium sp. | reverse complement strand
CAGCAATTATACAGAGGAATTTGTTAAATTATACCAGAAACAGGGGGAGGATGATTGGCAGCATCGTTATGTCCATGTTTATGCTGGTGATGTTTTCCTTTATGATGTAATCTTCCATGAGTGGTTTTGGCGAACCAACGAATTATCTGATTGCAGGCGTCATTATTATGACTGTTTTTCAGACGGGTATCAATAATTCGTCAGATATCCTGTCGGATATTGCGGACGGATATATGAAAGAAGTTATGGTTGCACCGATTGCACGCTCCCAGATTTCTATCGGAAATATTATATCAGGAGCGGTCGTTTCTACTTTGCAGGGGACGCTTACCATGGTAATCAGCCTGCTCATGGGATTTAGAATTAATGTGCTTCAGATTTTATTGCTGATTTTGGTAATGCTGGTTTCAGCTATGACCTTCAGTGCAGTCGGCTTGTTTTTAGCGACTGTTTCACGCAACTCCCCTTCGTTCCAGACCATAAGCTCCATGATTATGATGCCGTTGACGTTTGTGTCCGGCGCATATATACCGACTACGATGATACCCGGTTTTCTTTTGCCGGTCGTATATTTGAATCCGCTTACCTATGTGACGTCTATTTTCCGGTATATTGCGCTTGGGGCATACAAAATGAGTTCTGCCGAACTCGTGCGGGAGGGAATGGCATTTAACATTCATGGGTTTATCATAACTCCGGTCATGGGACTTCTGATTACGGTTCTTATAGGAACGGTTTTCTTTGTGTTAAGTGTTGGAAAGTTTAGTCAGGCGGATTTTTCCACGGTAAAATTGGCAAGGACAATGCGGGGCGGCGGAGCGCCCGGATAAGTACAGAAAGGAAACATTTATGGAATTGCAATTTGAAAAGATAGAAAAAAGCTATAAGGACAAGAAGGTTCTGAAAGGCATTTCTGTCTCAATGGGAACGGGGGTTTATGGGCTGCTTGGACCCAACGGCGCAGGAAAGACAACAATGATTCGCATTATGGCGGATGTGCTGCGCCCGAACAAGGGGCAGATTTTATATAATGGCAGGAATATCCACGAAACAGGCGATGAATACAGGGCGAAAATAGGATATCTGCCGCAGGATATCAGCTTTTATAATGACTTTACGGGCAGGGACTATCTGGAGTATTCTGCCGTATTAAAAGGCATGGAAAAAACATACGCAAAAAAGCGGATTGAGGAACTGGCGTGCAGTGTGGGACTGCAGGAGGATTTAAAGCGGCATTGTTCCACTTATTCGGGAGGGATGCAGCGCAGGCTTGGCATTGCGCAGGCGCTTCTTGATAATCCTGAAATTTTGATTCTGGATGAACCGACTGCCGGTCTTGACCCGTTTGAGCGTATCAAATTCCGAAATATCATATCTGCTTATTCAAAAGACCGTCTGGTACTGCTTTCCACGCATATTGTATCTGATGTGGAGCAGATTGCCGCGCAGATTATGATGATGGAGTATGGTGTGATTCATCATATGCATAGCAGTATGGAATATGTCAAAATGATGAATGGTAAAGTCTGGCTTGTGGAAATGGCTGCGGAAGAAGTCGTGGAGTACCAGAAGCAGGCGGTAATCAGTAATGTAGCGGCAAAGGAAGGACTCATGCAAGTACGGGTAATTGCGGAATCAAGACCTGCGGACAATGCGGTGCAGGCCGTACCGAATCTGGAAGATGCGTATCTGTATATTTTTAATTTTTTGCCGGAAAAGGTCGGGAGGTAGCGTGATGAATCTATTCTATTTTGAATTAAGAAAGCTGTTGCTCAATAAAAAAACGGTAAGTCTGCTTGTTGGTCTGTTTATACTTTATAGTCTGATGGGTTTTGTAACTTCCATGTTCTTAATTGGAAATAGCGAGAGTTATCGTGTTTATGAGGAACTGGCAGCCGGCTATGAGGGACCGCTTGATGTCGGGAAGGCTGCCTGGGCGAAAAAAGTATATGAAGAAATAAGCGCCCGTTATGGTACAGATTCCCGAATGATTGCCAGAAGCATCAAAGACCAGCCTGAAATAATGCTGGCGTTAAAATACAATGAATTTACGGAAAGGGTGAACGATTATTGGAACGGGACGCCGTCGGAAAGCGCTGAGGAGCCGTATGGAATTGCACTTTTAGAGTCGAAGTTATCTGAACTTGAAATGCATGGAAAGCAGAATACATTTGCGTACACAAAACTTTCCAATTCTGTCAAAAGGCTGACTGCACTTGGTGAACCAGAATTTGCAAATATCCTGCTGTGGGAGAATCTGTTTGTCAACTGGGGCGAACATATGATGCAGTTTTTGTTGTTTATCCCGCTGACGTTTATGATTGCCCCGGTATTTGCCGTGGAACGGTCAACAGGTATGGATCACCTGATTTTAAGTTCCAGAAGTGGCAGACGGAAAATCGTCACAGCAAAGCTGCTCAGTATATTGGCTGCATCTGTTACTGTGACGCTTATCTATGTGGCAGCTACCTTTATTTTTGGTTTTCTTCCACATGCCAGCCTGCATGGCTGGCATGCTGCAATTCAATCAATTCCAACATATGCAAGATCCATGTTTGGATTTCAGACATGGCAGTTTGCTATAATCGGAGCAGTATGGCTTGTTTTCACAGGGGCAGTTTACAGCCTTATCATTGGTTTTATTTCATCACGCATGAAAAGCCAGATGGGTACGGTGGGGGTAAGCCTTGCCATTCTGTTTATTAACGTAGGTCTGGCGGCAATGGGCGATGCTGTCACACAGAGGTTTCAGCCTCTGATTGACTTTGGACTGGCGAATGTCACCTTGATAAAGGAAGTGTTTGGGGGATTTAAAATGTTTCGTGTGTTCGGCATGTGTGTCAGCTATCCGGTTATGGCGGTTTTCGTTTTGGGCTTGTCCGCTGTTCTCGCAGGTTTTGGAATTTACCATGGACAAAAAAACAGGACGGTGGCATAGAAGGGAAGAACGTAGTGTCTTACGGCAGGGAACCGGCAATCGCTGCCTATGCATGTATCGCATAGGTTATCTGCATTATCTATCTGATGCTACAGGGAGTAGGTGACGGAAGCCGGACGCTCAGATACAGAGCGGATAATACGCAGATAAAAATTTCTTTGTCTTGAGCGCATGTCTGGCAGGAGAACTATTGCAGAAATTTATTAACTATGTTTCTAAAAATTTCAAGATTTCAGTTAAACGCACTTTCGCTGCCAGTACACCATAAAATAAATATCTGGTTATATTGCCCCGGATATTTATTTTACGGTTTACCGGATACAAAGCGGACGGTAGATTCTCTTGCAATAATGCGGGACTCCAGTTCGTACATGCATGGTTCTGTGCCATTATTTATCTGATCGAGCAGGATTTCCACGGATTTTTTTCCAATCTCATCCAAAGGCTGTGCTAAAGCGGTAAGTTTGGGACTGATTTCCTTGGCCAGCAGAGAATTATCAAAACCGGCAATGGCGATATCCTGTGGAACGGCATAACCTAATTCGCGGAATGCGGTGATGGCTTCGCAGGCAGTGATGTCATCGTTAGCCAGATATGCTTCACAATGCAGTCCTGTATCTGCTGCATATTGCCTGACCAGCTTATAGACCAGGCTCGCATTCATGTTCTTTGGCGCCGGACATTCAATCACATCGATTAACGGAATCCGGCTGGCAGACAAATACTGCTGAAATCCGGCGTATTTCAGGGCTGAGGTAGATTCTTTGGTGGGACCGATATATCCTATTTTCTGAAAACCCATGTTTAAAAAGTGTCGGGCTATCTGCTGTCCGCCATTGTAATGGGAGATATAGACACTGCTAAAACCATCCATACGCTTGGTTATCATTACTGCCGGAACCTGCAGGCGCTGGTAGGCAGGAAGGCTCTGCTTTGCAGAAACCGGAACGGCAATGATGCCGTCAACTTTTCGCTGACGCAGCTGGGCAAGAATATTTTTTTCTTTGTCCAGACTGCGATGAGTGTTGCAGATAATAATACTGTATCCTTCGTAAAATGCCTGGTTCTCAATCGATTCTATGATTTCACTAAAAAAAGGGTAGGCAATTTCCGGAACCAGCAGGCCGATAATGTTGGTTCGGTTTCCAGCCAGGCTTTGGGCAATGAGATTAGGTTCATAATCCAGCTCTTTTACCCAGTGGAGTACTTTTTGCCGTGTCTCTGGCTTGACAGAAGGGTGGTTAGAAAGGACTCTGGAAACGGTGACCCTGGAAACGCCCGCTTTGTCGGCAATATCCTGCATACTGACCACGGCAATCCCTCCTTTCTTTATTCACAGAATCGTGTGGTTCAAATGGGACAAAACAAATATTTATATTTAAAAGTTGCAAATTTTTAACTTCACATAAAAATATTTTATTCCAGACACTCATGATTGTCAAGAATGAAAAGAGCCGCCCTGTTGGGCGGTTCTTTCGTTGGTTCACTTGTGTATTGTTTATAGAAATAAAAGAGAAAGGGGCATTATGCTTGCAGGAGCATCAGCTGATCGCCAGGCATCAGCTTGTTTGAGGCTGCTGCTTCAACAGAGGTCAAATCATCAGAATTTGTAACGATTACCATGATAGTGGCCGGGTGGCCGGCTGCCTTGATTTTTTCCAGATCCATTGTCAGCAGGAGTTCTCCTTTTTTTACTGCCTGTCCTTCTTTGACGTGGCTCGTAAAGCCTTCGCCTTTCATTGCTACAGTATCTATACCTACATGGATAAGCAGTTCCACGCCGCCTGCCTCGATGCCTATCGCGTGTAAGGTATCAGCGAGCTGGCTGATTGTGCCGTCCATAGGCGCATATACTTTGCCGGTTTCCGGTTCAATGCCGCAACATATTCCAAGGACGCCCTGGGAGAAGGTCGGGTCAGGAATCTCTTCCATTGGAACAAAAGTTCCTTTTGCTGCAGAGCCCAGCACATCCGGGAAGGGCGCCGGAGCAGGTTTCGGAACATCTTTTTTTACCGCAGTATCGGTTTCCATAACTTCCGGCGGTATGGCGAAGAACCAGCACAGGCAGAAGGCAGTGATAAAAACAGAAAGGGCAAGTATCACATACATAATCAGCTGAGATGGACTATATATGTAAAGCAGCATGCCGGGAATCGTAGTGATGCCATTGCCGGTGCCTTTCATTCCAAGCAGCATGGCAATCATGCCGGCTACGCCGTTGATGGAGCAGCTGAGGAGAAATGGTTTCATGCCATAACGCAGGATAACACCAAATAATGCAGGTTCGCCGATACCCAGCAGGGCCGATACAGTGGCGCTGGGACCGATGGCACGAATTTCTTTCTTTTTGGCTTTTATGGAGATGGCAAGACATACGCCTGCTGAAGAAAAGCCGCACATACACAAAATAGCATTGAATGGGTTGAAACCGGTGCTGGCTAACAGGCTGATCTCCAACATATTGAAGATATGGTGGACGCCCGTAAGGGTGATGATAGACCAGAAGAAGCCAACGATCAGCCCGCCGATACCTAGTGGAAGTCCTAATGCATATTCTACGATGACTAACAGTACGTTTTCCAGCGCATGTAAGAGCGGTCCAATTACCAATAGCGATAGAATCAGCATAATAAACAGTACCAGAAAAGGCGTAATCATAAAGTCAAAGACGGCCGGAACCGTTTTTCGCAGTTTCTTTTCCAGCTTGCTGCCGATAACGCCGGCTACAAAGGCTGGCAGGATGCTGCCCTGATAACCTACGATAGGAATCAATCCAAACAGCATCAGTGGCGTTACGCCGCTGGAAGGGTCTGCTACGGAGTAGGCGTTTGGAAGGGCGCCGTTTACGAGCATCAGTCCCAGGATAAGCCCAAGAACCGGAGATCCTCCAAATACACGAAACGTGGACCAGCACACAATGGCAGGTAAAAATGCAAAAGTAGTGCCGGAAAGCACTTCTACAAGAACCTGAAAAGTTTGTGGAATATCAGCGTTCGTCATTCCAAATAAATTCAGGAAATTGTCATTGAGCAGAGCGCCTTTTAAACCAAGAAACAGACCGGTAGCTACCAGGGCAGGTATTACAGGGACAAAAACATCCCCGAAAGTACGGATTGCTTTTTGCAGCTGGTTTTTACCGTCCATTTTGGCTTCTTTGGCTTCGCTTGCAGTAGTTTCTGCGATGCCCAGCTGTGTGATCTGTTCATAGACACGGTTGACATGGCCGGTGCCGAAGATAATCTGATACTGACCGGCTGTGAAAAAGGTTCCTTTTACGGCATCGATTTCGCCAACTTTTTCATCGTCTGCCAGAGAACGGTCTGCAACAATAAGACGCAGACGAGTGGCGCAATGAGCGGCGGATTTGATGTTTTCGGATCCGCCCACGGCCTGAATGACTTCTTTTGCGATTTTCGCATAATCGTAATTCATAGTTTCCTCCTTAAAATATTATTTCGATACATCACTAATGATACGTGATGTACGCGTGTTCATTGTGATAGGAGAATAACATGCGAGTTGCCAAAAAGTCAATACAATAGATGAAAATATTTTTAAATCAGCATTATAAACAAAAAATAAAGGAGCGTTTTGTTGAAAACAGAAAAAGAAAATTGATGCATTGACAGGCAAATTATTCGAACATATAATATTCTAAATGAAAGCGAGTACATTTCAGAAATTTAGTCTAAGTAAGGGAGATTAGCATGGATGAGAAATTAATTTTTTTGGATATTGACGGTACTCTGACCGAACCGGGAAAAAATGTCCCGCCTCCATCTGCGGTTGATGCGGTTACCCGGGCAAGACGAAATGGGCATAAAGTAGTATTATGCTCCGGGCGGAATTACGGGATGCTCTTTCCTGTGATGCAGTATGGCTTTGACGGGCTGGTAGCCAGCGCTGGCGGTTATATTGAGTATAACGGCAAGGTGGTTTATGACTGTCCAATGACTCCGCAGCAGCAGGCTATGGTACTGGATGTTTTTAAGGAAAGCGGTATTTACCGTACCATAGGAGGCAGGAATCATAGCTATACGGACGAGGGGTTTAAAGATTTTCTGGCAGAAAATATACAGTCGAAAGCCAATAGTGAGCTGCTGCGGTGGCGCGTTCAGATTGAAAAGGAACTGGGCATCCAACCTATGTCTGAATATGATGGCGAGCCTATTTATGGGATGGCGTTTATGAGCCGCGGGGCAGAGCGTTTGAAAAAACCCATGCAGTTATTGCAGGAGGAATTTGATTTTTGTATACAGGATGAGGACGCCTGTGGCATCGTAAATGGAGAGCTGTCAAGCAAGGCGTTTGATAAAGGAAAGGCGGTGGAAAGGCTCTGCGATTTTCTTGGGATTTCCAAAGAGGATACGATTGCTTTTGGAGACAGCATGAATGATTTGGAGATGCTTGAGGCTGTGGGAACGGGCGTCTGTATGGCTGGCGGCAGTCCTTCCCTTTTGCAGATTGCCGATATGGTATGTCCTTCAGTAACAGAGGACGGCTTATACAGCGCGTTTGAACAACTAAAATTACTATAAGAAAGCAGGTGATAAAAATGACCAGAGAAGAAGAAACGCTGTTTCAAAACCGCATGTCCCGCCATATCGATGAATTGCGGTGGCTGTATATGGAACTTTATGACAATAGCTCCATGTTTGCAGAATTGTGCCAGAAACTATATGATTTTGCTCTGGAGAGGCCAAAAGATTTGAAAAAACGGGATTTGGAGAGGGAAGCCAATCCGGAGTGGTACAAGTCCAATGCTATGACAGGGATGATGATGTATATTGATAATTTTGCCAAAGATCTGAAGGGAGTGCAGGAAAAGCTGCCTTATATCCAGCAGGCCGGAGTAAATTTATTGCATTTGATGCCTTTTTTGGATACGGTGCCGGGCCGCAGTGACGGCGGTTACGCAGTGGCGGATTTCCGCGCTGTCAGGCAGGATCTTGGAACGATGGAAGATTTGGAAAAACTGGCTGCTGTGTGCCATAAAAAAGGAATCAATCTGTGTATGGACTTTGTAATGAATCATACGAGCCAGGATCATGAATGGGCGAAAAGAGCCCGCCAGGGAGATGGGGAATACATGAGCCGGTATTTCTTTTTTGCCGATCCTTCCATACCGGAAGAGTATGAGAAAACAGTGCCTCAGGTGTTTCCTGCCACTGCGCCGGGGAATTTTACGTGGCTGGACGACTGTAAACATTATGTTATGACTACGTTTTATCCTTATCAATGGGATTTGAATTATCAAAATCCGCGGGTATTTAATGAGATGATGTATCATTTCCTTTTTCTGGCAAATAAAGGCATGGATATGATCCGCATTGATGCGGTTCCGTACATATGGAAAGAACTGGGAACGGACTGCCGCAACCGGCCGCAGGTCCATACGATTGTGCGTTTGATGCGAATGATCGGTGAAATTGTCTGCCCAAGTGTGATATTGTTAGGAGAGGTAGTTATGGAACCGGTAAAGGTAGTTCCTTATTTTGGAAGCATAGACAAACCGGAGTGTCATCTGTTGTACAATGTGACTACGATGTGCACCACATGGCATACGGTAGCCACCAGAGACACACGTTTGCTTCGCAGACAGATGGACGCGGTGAACGCTCTGCCAAAGCAGTATGTGTTTCTTAATTATCTCCGCTGTCATGACGACATTGGCTGGGGATTAGACTATGAGTGGCTGAGCCAGGAATTTGGCATTGAAGAAACGCCCCATAAGCGGTATTTGAATGATTATTTCCAGGGATTGACGAGCAACAGCTCCAGCCGGGGTGAATTGTATAATGACGATGCTGCCAGCGGTGACGCCAGGCTCTGCGGCACAACAGCAAGCCTGTGCGGTATTGAAAAAGCGGGATTTGAGCAGGATCATGCGGCAATGGAGCTGGCGGTGCGTTTGGATCTGACGCTGCATGCCATGATGTTTATGCAGACTGGCATCCCGATGTTATACAGCGGGGATGAGCTTGCGCAGGTAAATGACTACAGCTATAAAGGCGATCCGAATAAAGCAGATGACAGCCGTTATCTGCACCGGGGCAGAATGAGATGGGAGCTTGCGGAGCATATGCATGATATGGAAACGCCGGAAGGAAAAGTATTTTGCGGATTGAACGCACTGATCGCGTTGCGTGGGACTTATCCTGCATTTGGAACCGAGGCGGATGTATGGACTTTAGATACGGGCGACGACGGCCTGCTTGCTGTCGGGCGCTATGCGCGGGGGCAGAAAATCATTGGCGTGTTTAATTTCACTGAGTGGGAAAAGAAAGTTACGTTCTCCTATGACCCGGGCGAATTTACAGACATGCTTACGGGTAAGGCTTATCTGCTGCAGGATCTGCCTGTCCCGGCTTACGGTTTTTATTATCTGGAGCAAAGGAGCGAAGAATATTCATATGGCGATAAGGATTGATGATACGTGCAGGATTTTTACATTACATACTCAAAATACAACCTATCAGATAAAAGCAGATGAACATAACGTGCTGCTTCATACCTATTATGGGGAGAAAACGGATAACAGTGACAAATCTCTTTTGATTTACAGGGCGGACAGAGGTTTTTCAGGCAATCCATATGAACTGGGCAAGACTGACAGGACATATTCTATGGATTCCCTTCCGCAGGAATACAGCAGTTTTGGGACCGGTGACTACAGGATTACTTCTTTGAGGGTAAAGAATAAAGACGGAAGTCAGGCGGCGGAACTGCGCTTTGCCGGATACAGTGTGCAGAAAGGAAAATATGCGGTTCCGGGGCTTCCTGCGGTGTATGCGGAAAACGGGGAAGCGGAAACATTGATGATCCGGCTGTCAGACCAATATTCCGGCCTGGAGGTTGAACTTTATTACGGGATACTGGAGGAAATGGATGTTATTACCAGAGTGGTAAAAATATCCAATCACGGAGAGGAAGATGTTATATTAAAAAAAGCAGCCAGCATGAATCTTGACTGGGAATACGGTGATTTTCAGTGGATTTCTTTTTATGGAAGACACAGCATGGAGATGAATTTCCAAAGGGAAAATATCCATCATGGCATACAGGCGATTGGCAGCGTCAGAGGAACAAGCAGCCACCAGTATAACCCTTTTGTTATTTTGTGTGAAAAGGGATCAAATGAAACAATGGGCAGCTGCTATGGATTTTCCTTTGTCTACAGCGGGGAATTTTTGATAGAAGCAGAGAAGGATCAGCTTGACAGAACCAGGCTGGTTTGCGGGATTCATCCTGATAATTTTTCATGGGTTTTGCATAGCGGCAATATGCTTTGGCTGCCGGAAGTCATCATGACGCACAGCAGTAACGGATTGGGAAAGATAAGCAGAAATTTCCACAAAGTAATCAGGGAGCATATCTGCCGGGGAAAATGGAAAAACAAACGCCGTCCGATCTTAATTAATAACTGGGAGGCAACTTATTTTAAATTTACCGGAGAAAAACTGATAGACATTGCAAAACAGGCAAAGAAATTGGGAATAGAACTGTTTGCTCTGGATGATGGCTGGTATGGCAACAGAGAGGATGATACGTCCGGTCTGGGCGACTGGTTTCCAAATGAAAAGAAGCTTGGCTGTACATTAAAAGAACTGGCGGAACGTATCGTTGCAGAAGGGATGCAGTTTGGCATCTGGCTGGAGCCGGAAGGAATATCCGAAGACAGCGACTTATACAGAAGCCACCCGGACTGGGCGGTGGGGATTCCCGGAAGAAAGCCCTGTCTGAGCAGATGTCAGTGGATACTGGATTTTTCCAGAAAGGATGTACAGGATTATATCATAGAAAGAATTTCACAACTGCTTGGAGGGATACCTGTTTCTTATGTGAAATGGGACTGCAACCGGGCAATCTGCGATAAATTCAGCGGAATGCTGGATGAAAGCAGACAGGGTGAGTTTGCACACCGATATGTGCTGGGGCTGTACAGGGTATTGGAAGAACTGACGGAAAAATTCCCTGAAATATTGTTTGAAAGCTGTGGCGGAGGCGGAGGGCGCTTTGATACAGGGATGCTCTACTATATGCCGCAGATATGGGGAAGCGATACCACGGATGCAGTTGAGAGGCTGAGCATCCAGTACGGAGCTTCTTTTGGATATCCGGTGTCTGTAATGGGAACTCATGTCTCAACAGCTCCGAACCATCAGACCGGACGGATGGCGCCGCTGTCGACAAGAGGCTGTGTGGCAATGGCAGGCACGTTTGGTTATGAACTGGACATCAGCAGGCTGACACAGGAAGAAAAAGAGGAAGTCAAAGAGCAGATAGGCAGATTTAAAAAGCATTACAATTTAATCCAGAATGGTGATTATTATCGGATATCCAGTCCGCTGGAAGGAACATGTACCGTATGGGAGATTGCAGACCCGTCCGGCAAAGAAGCGTTAGTCAGTGCAGTTTATCATCATGTGCAGGCCAATCCGGCGCCGGTCAGAGTCAGAGTGCAGGGATTAAAAGATGAAGCGGTCTATCAGCTGTTTCTGAACGAAGACTTTAAACAAAAATATTCCGGAAGGCGGCTGCCGTATGGATTTGATTCAGGCGAAGCAATCAGCGGCGCCGCTTTAAAGCAGTTTGGATTTGTTGTTCCGGAGGCAGTGAACGGATATCAGGCCTGGCAGATTTATATAAAAGAATGTTCGGACTCTATGAAAGAAAAAATATAAATTTTACAGGCTCATTGTTTTGTACGGCATCGTAAGGAACTGTAAAGGAATATTGCAAGTTATTTCTTTACAGTTCCTAAGCGGTAAAAAGGTGATGCATACATTCTAGAGCGTGTTTGAAAAATCATTCCCGCGATCTGCACTCCCCACTTTGCGAAGAATTTATCCCAAATTTAGTCAACATAGCCCACTATGACTCCTAAATTTGGGATAAATTCTCCACAAACTGTGAAGCACATCTCACAGAAAGCATTTTTCAAACACGCTCTAGCGGGTGCGCTGCAGTTCATGATGAATATGGATGGCAGCGCGCCTTTCATGTTTCTCTTGTTTTTGTTATTTCTTTCATCATCTGTATAAATTTTTCAGAAGCTTTTGAAAATATCTGATATTTTTTCCAGATAATGCTCATGCTTGTTTCCCGTTTTGGGGCAAGAGGACGGAAGAGAAGACGGCTGCTGCCGGAAGTATTGATAATTTTATCAAGGCCGACGGCATATCCAAGTCCTTCCTCGACCATCAGGGAGGCATTAAAGAGCAGGTTATAGGTTGCAACAATTTCCAGTTCAGACATTTCTTTCTGCATCCAGTCAGCCAGAGCTTTGTGGCTGTCGTCCTGCTGTGACAGGATCAGCGGCTTATCCCATAAATCATCCGGCTGGACAGATTCTTTTTCAGCGAGTGGGGAGTCCTTGCGCATTAATACACCCCACGTATCCTTAAACGGCAGGTCAATGAAATGGTATTTTGTACGGTCTGAAAAGCCCAGTACAATTCCAAAGTCAATCAGTCCCTTGTCTAATTGTTCCATTACAAACTGTGCGTTTCCGCTTGCAATATGATAATGAATGCCTGGATAAGTCTGGTACAGTTCTCGTGCTGCTTTGGCAATAAACCGGACAGCATCGGTTTCGCCGGTTCCTATATAAACATCACCTGCAATGATCCGGTCAGAACCGGAAATTTCCCGTTCGGTTTTCTGTACAAGATTTAAAATTTCTTCCGCACGTTTGCGGAGAATCATGCCTTCCTCGGTAAGGGTTATTTTTCTGGATCCTTTTGTTCCACGGATCAAAAGCTGTTTTCCTAAGGATTCTTCCATTGCTTTGATCTGTGTAGAAAGCGTGGGCTGCGAAAGGTGCAGAGATTCTGCTGCCCTTACAATGCTTTGTTCCCTTGCAACGGCAAGAAAATATTGGAGTACACGCAGTTCCATATGTTCTGTGTTGTCCTTTCATAAGTGTTTGGTTTGAATACAACCGTTCGGATGAGCCCTTGAACGGTTGCCTTTATTTGCAGTCTTTAGTATAATGCCTTTTTGTATAAGTTTCAATGATACAAACAGATAGATGATAAGTATTTGCTATGAAACGGTAAAGCGGATATAATGGAAAACAGAAGTCCGAAAGATGTGAAGAAAGGAATGTTATACTTTTATATCTTACAGCAGAGATGCAGAAAGGAGGAGAACATGAGCCGTAAAAGAATCGGGCTGGAGGAAACGTTCATGTACGGATCGAAAGAAGCAGTCATTGAAAACCTGAAAGATGCGGGATGCAGCCTTGCTACGATTGCGCGCTGTATGGAATGTCTGGACTGCGGGAAAGAAACAGAGCTTTTAAAGCAGCTGGAACGCCATAGAAATGGCCTTCTGCAAAAAGTGCATGAAGAAGAAAAGCAGATCGGTTGTCTGGATTATCTGGTTTACCAGATTAATCGCTGCAGATGTCAGATAAAAGAAACGGAGGAAAACAGTAAATGAAAATAATTGAAAATCAGACGTTTGATACGGAACGCGCCTTTTATGGAAGCAGGTGCGTATTAGCAAGAAACTGTTCTTTTGATGGGCCGGCAGATGGCGAGAGCGCCTTTAAAGAAGGAGCGGATCTTAAGGTTGAAAACTGTTTTTTTAATTTGCGTTATCCGTTTTGGCATGACAAAGGGCTTATCATCCATGATTCAGAAATGACAGAGCTTTGCAGGGCTGCCCTGTGGTATTCTGACCATGTGGAAATTGCGGGCACAAAGCTGCATGGGATAAAAGCGCTTAGGGAGTGCAGAGATGTTTTCATCAGAGACAGTGACATTATTTCGCCGGAGTTTGGATGGTCTGTGCGTGGAATTCATATGGAGAATACTACAGCAACCGGTGAATATTTTATGATGCGTGCAGAAAATGTTGCATTGAAAGGGGTAAATTTGAATGGAAAATATTCTTTTCAGTATGTGAAACATGCAGTTTTTGAAAATTGTATGTTTGATACGAAGGATGCATTTTGGCATGGAGAAAACATCATAGTGAAAGACAGCGTGATAAAGGGTGAGTATCTGGCCTGGTATTCAGATGGGTTAACGCTCGTTCATTGTAAAATTTTCGGGACGCAGCCGTTTTGCTATTGCAAAAATTTGAAGCTGATTGACTGTGAAATGTCTGGTACGGATCTGGCTTTTGAAAAATCCGAAGTGGAAGCAGTCGTTACGACAAAGGTGGATAGTATTAAGAACCCTCTGTCTGGCAGAATTCAGGCGCCGGAGGTCGGAGAGCTGATTATGGATGATCGAGAGGCGAAATGCGAAGTTCAGACAGGCGAGAGGAAAGATTGATGCCATGGCTGGCTTTGTTTTTCGGCTTTTTTATTTTTACTGACACAATTTGCATATGCAGCGTCAAAGGAAAAGCGGTGGTTACAGGTAAGTTGGGAAATTGGAAAGTAAGGCGGAAGATACAAACAGGAAGATGAAATGAGCTTTTTAGGATTTCGAAAAAGGAGGATTCAAATAGTGGAATGTAAAATAAGAAAATGGAAAATTGAGGATAAAACAGATCTTGCAAGGAATTTGAACAACAGAAATATTTTGGATTATTTGCGAGATGGATTGCCATATCCATATACAGAAAGAGACGCGGAGGATTACATTACATCGATGTTATCTGCGGACAAAGAGAAAACCTTTGCTTTTGCTATCACAGTCCAAGATCAGGTTATTGGGAGCATAGGAATTTTCAGATGTGAGAACATTCATCGCAAAACTGCGGAAATAGGATATTATATAGGAGAACAATACTGGGGAAACGGATATACGCTAAGTGCAGTTAAGCAGGCATGTAAACATGTATTTGAGAATACAGATATTATACGGATTTTTGCAGAGCCTTTTGCTCAAAATATGAGATCATGCCGGGTTTTGGAAAAAGCTGGTTTTCAGTATGAAGGCACTTTACATAATCATGCAGTAAAAAATGGCAGAATTTTGGATATGAAAATGTATGCCCTGTTAAAGAAATGCGAATTGTTAAAAAATCAGTAGGAGGTAATGTCATGGAAAATCGTATGGAAAAGAAAGAAGCGTTCAGACTGCTTGTATATGCTAAAATGTTTACAGATGAAAGCAGTAAAAAAGGAATTTCTGCGCTTTGGGAGGAGTATTACAAAAATGAACTGTACAAAAAAGCTCCGGGATATCTCGGAATTTGTGCACAGAAAAAAGAAGGTTCGAAGGAATTTATGTATGGAATCGGATGCGATGCTGATGATGTGAAAGAAATACCAAAAGGTTTTCAGATTATTAGTATTCCGGCTTATACATGGGCGATTTTTAAATGTGTAGGACCTACACCGGATGCGATTCATAAAACCTGGGAAGCTATTTATCGAGAATGGCTTCCGGGATCAGATTATGAATTAATACCGGATTATGAGATTGAAAATTATTTGCCGGGAGATAACAGGTCCAGTGACTATGTTAGTGAAATCTGGATTCCTGTAATGCAAAGGAGTCCATACAGTAAATTTAAAGAGAATTGAGAAAATTCAAAAGAATATGCAAGAATCGTACGAATCATGAAAAAACCATTGAAAATCCTGCAAAATCAAGATATCATAGAAGACAACAGAAATGATGTTACAATTGTTAACCGAAACGAATAATTTTGTTTTCAGCAATGAGAGAGGATTAAAAATGAGTCGAAATCGGATATACATAAAGAGGAAACTGGCAACCGGCCTGTTGTTTGTGATGCTTAGCAGTACGTTGTCCGGATGTGCGCTTTCAGATAGTTTTGCGGGAATGATTCGTCCGGTAGAAGAAGTCGTTAGTACGGTACGTCAGAATATGGAATTAAGGCAGCAGATGAATGCGCTGGAGCTTCCAAAGGATGTTCAGAGTATTTCAGCAGGCAGGTACGCCTATGAATCGCTGTCGGACGAAGAAAAAAAGATCTACGATCAGATGTTAGATGCTGTTATGAATCAGGAAGAAGAAGTGACGCTTTCGACATCAGATGGACGGCATCTGGAAGATATTTTTAATTGTATCAAGGCGGATCATGGCGGACTGTTTTGGGTGGAGAGCTTTCGCTATACCCAATACCAGCGCAATGGCAAGACAGAGGTCATGTCTTTTGCGCCCAATTATATTATGACGGCGAAAGAGAGGGCTTCTACGCAAAAAAGAATAGACAGGCAGGTAAAAAAATATCTAAAAGGGCTTGCGGATGCGACAGATTATGAAAAAGTGCGTACCGTTTACCGCAGACTGATTCAGAAAGTAGATTATAATCTGCAATCAGAAAATAATCAAAATATTATCAGTGTCTTTCTGGGAAAAGAAACCGTATGTCAGGGGTATGCGAGCGCTATGCAGTATTTAATGGATCTGCTGGACATTCCCTGTGTAATTGTGACCGGAATGGCGAAGGGAGGGCCTCACGCCTGGAATCTGGTACAGCTGGATGGTGAATGGTATTATGTAGACGTTACATGGGGAAATTCCAAATATCATGATGATGAGCAAAACGATGTGAAATATGTAGAATACGATTATCTGAATATAACGACAGAAGAAATGATGCAGGATCACAGTCCGCAGGTGACGTTTGATCTGCCTGACTGCACAGCTCTTAATCATAATTATTTTGTAAAAGAAAAAAAATACTTTACATCTATGGATGAGACGTCTGTGGCAAAAATCGGAGCGATTATCCGGCAGGCATATCAAAAAGGCAAAAGCAATGTTTCCATAAAGTTCAGCAGCAGAGAGCTGTGTACACAGGCAAAAGAGTATTTTTTGACAGAATATCATATCAGTGATTATTGCGAGGGACTCGAAACCGTATATTATAAGACAGATATGCAGATGAATATTTTTGTTGTAATCTTTCCGTAACTGAAATTCCTCTAGAGTGTGTTTGAAAAATGCTTTCCGTGAGATGTGCTTCACACTTTGTGGAGAATTCATCCCAAATTTATGAGTCGTAGCGGGCTACGTTGATTAAATTTGGGATAAATTCTCCGCATAGTGGGGAGTGCAGATCGCGGGAATGATTTTTCAAACATGCTCTAAAATGTATTTACAAAAAATCATTTTGATGTTATTATCATGTAGTAATGAATACTATGTAAAAATGAGATAAATAATAGATGATAGCATATAAGATTACAGGTGTTAATAAATCAAAAAAATAATCAGGAGGAAGTTATGAGTTATAAGATTATTGTGGACAGCTGCGGGGAACTGCCGCAGGAATTAAAGCAGGATGCACATTTTCAGTCTGTGCCGTTAGAACTGGATGTAGATGATTATCATGTCATTGACGATGAGAGTTTTTGTCAGGAGGAATTTTTAAGAAAAGTAAAAGAAAGTCCCAATTGTCCAAAATCGGCTTGTCCGTCGCCGCAAAGATATTATGATGCTTATGAAGGGGAAGCAGATCATATTTATGTGGTTACATTGTCTGCACGTCTGAGCGGGTCACATAATAGTGCGCAGACTGCAAAGCAGATGTTTGTAAGTGACTTTCCGAATAAAAAAGTCTATGTATTTAATTCCTGTTCGGCTTCGATCGGAGAGACTTTGATTGCAATGAAAATACAGGAATTGGAAGAGGCAGGATGTACGTTTGAGCAGACAGTTGCGCAGACAGAAAACTATATCGCAGACCAGAGGACATTTTTTGTATTGGAAACATTAGAAACGCTTCGTAAAAACGGACGGCTGAGCAATCTGAAAGCATTTGTGGCAAACGTTCTTAACATAAAGCCGGTGATGGGTTCGACGCCGGAAGGAGAAATTTGCCAGCTGGCACAGGCGCAGGGGATGAATAAGGCGCTGGAACGTATGGTGCAGGAAATTATGCAGCATGTAGAAAACAAAGATAAACAAATTCTTGCAATATCACACTGTAATTGTCCAAAGCGAGCGGAGCGTGTCAAAGAAAAGATAGAAAAGCTTATGAAGTTTAAAAAGATACTGATTCTGGATACAGCAGGAGTCAGCAGCATGTACGCCAATGACGGCGGCATTATTGTTGCGGTTTAGTCTGCCGGGGATGGTGTATCACAAATGTGAAAAATAGTGTTTTTTAAGTTGCACAAGTAAACCGGTACTGATATAATGACTCATAACAGGGAAAGTCCGGTGATCAGATATAGATTTGATTTTGTTGGGTAGTATTCTCGTCAATACTGCCTGATTTTTCTTTTCTGTATTTTTATGTTGGCAAAGGCTGTGACGAAAGAAAGAGTAGCGGAGGCATCAGGATGAATCAGATTGTATCAAAAATATTAATGTACGGGGATATGCCGCAGGATTCGATTTTAATGCAGTTAAGCGGGATCTGCGCAGATTTGCGTGAACATAAGCAGACAAAGGAGGAATTGACGAAAAGAGTATTTCGTGAGGTAAAACGTTTGCTGATTGTGGCCACAGATTACGGATTTGATAAAAATCTGTGGCATGATTATTTAACTTTTTTATTGATTACAAACGAGAATCCATTCAGCATTACATGTGAAAAAACAGGAGCCCATGAGGGCAGTGTCAATGATTTTGCAAAAAGTGATTTTAAAGCGTTTAAAGAGTTGTTTGACTATGATTTCAGATGGCTGGAACAGGAGCTTGGTATCGATTGTTTTACAAAGCTGTCAAATTACAGGGCGATTGGAAAGCCGGAGCTTATGTATAACAAAAATGTGAGTGAAAAAGTACGGGCGCTGAGTGACCGGCTTGCTGCAGCGTCGGATCAGGAGCAGTTTTTTACTGACGTTACCGGTTTTTACAAGGCTTATGGAGTCGGAATGTTTGGACTAAATAAGGCGTTTCGTATTTCCCGGGATGAGACAGGGCGTAATATCATATTTCATCCGATCAACAATATGGACAAAGTCATGCTGGATGATCTGATCGGATATGAGATACAGAAGAAAAAGCTGGTAGATAATACGAGGGCGTTTGTGGAAGGCCGTAAGGCGAACAACGTACTTTTATTTGGTGACAGCGGCACCGGAAAATCAACGAGTATCAAAGCGATTGTGAATGAATTTTATGATCGGGGACTGCGTATGATTGAAATTTATAAGCACCAGTTTCAAGATTTATCGAATGTGATTGCACAGATTAAAAATCGTAATTACCGCTTTATTATTTATATGGATGATCTTTCTTTTGAAGAGTTTGAAATTGAATATAAATTTTTGAAAGCTGTGATTGAAGGCGGCGTAGAGACGAAGCCGGAAAATGTTCTGATCTATGCGACATCTAACAGGCGGCACATTATCAAGGAAATCTGGAACGACCGGGATGACATTAAGATAGAAAACGGAATGCATCAGTCAGATACTATGGAAGAAAAACTTTCTCTTGTCAATCGGTTTGGAGTAACGATTAACTACTCGAAACCAAGCCAGAAGGAATATTTCCATATCGTTATCGGACTGGCGAGACGGGCAGGACTGACAATGAGTGAGGATGAGCTGCGCATGGAGGCTAACAGATGGGAATTAAGCCACGGAGGAATATCGGGACGAACCGCGCAGCAGTTTGTTAATTATCTGCTTGGATGTGAATGAGAGGTGATTTCTTATGGGTGAATTTGAAGAGAAGAAAATAAATGCGGAGCAATCAGATGTTCCGAAGAAAAGAGATTATGAAAAAGAACTGATCGCTATTATTAAGAGCGGCGAACCCCCTCAAGTCATCCGTAAGAAGCTGGAAGACTATCATGAAAATGATATTGCTTCTGTCTGGGAAGAGCTGACGAAAGAAGAGCGTATTAAATTTTATCAGCTGTTAGGCAATGAAACGATATCAGAGATTTTTACGTATTTAGAGGATGATGTCAGCCGTTATTTGGAAGAACTGGGTCTGGAAAATGCAGCGGATATATTGGAATCGATGGATGCTGATGATGCGGTAGATATATTGGATGAAATGGAAGATGAAAAGTCTGACCGGCTGATTCAGCTGATGGATGCAGAATCCAGACATGATATTAACCTGATTCAGTCCTATGAAGATGATGAGATCGGAAGCAAGATGACAACGAATTTCATCGTCATCAGTCGGGGGCTTACGATACCGGGCGCCATGAAGGAGCTGGTAGCGCAGGCAGCGGATAATGATAATATTTCTACACTTTATGTGATAGATGAAAATGAGAGCTTTTGCGGAGCGATTGATTTGAAAGATCTGATTATTGCCCGAAAATATACAGCGCTGGAAGATGTGATTACCACATCGTATCCGTATGTATATGCAAAAGAATCTATTGACGAATGTATTGAAGATCTCAAAGACTATTCTGAGGATTCTATTCCGGTATTAGATAATGATAAAAAAATACTCGGAGTTATTACGGCTCAGGATATTGTAGAAGTTGTCGATGAAGAGATGGGCGAAGATTATGCAAAACTTGCCGGACTGACAGCGGAGGAGGATTTGAATGAACCTCTTTTGGAAAGTATGAAAAAAAGAATTCCCTGGCTTGCAGTGCTGCTCGTGCTCGGCATGATTGTTTCTGCGGTTGTCGGTGTGTTTGAGCAGGTCGTATCGCAGCTTACGATCGTGGTATGTTTTCAGTCGCTCATTCTTGGAATGGCAGGAAATGCAGGTACGCAGTCGCTTGCAGTTACGATTCGCGTGCTGATGGATGAAAATCTGACCGGTGGGCAGAAGCTGCGACTGATGTTTAAGGAGATGCGGGTCGGAGCGGTGAATGGATTTTTGCTTGGTCTGCTCTCGCTCGTATTTATTGGTTGTTATATTGCACTGGTCAAAGGCAGAGGGTTTGGATTTGGGTTTGCAGTCAGTGCGTGCATCGGTTTTTCCTTAACCATTGCGATGCTTATTTCAAGCATTACAGGAACCGTCATTCCGATGTTTTTTCATAAAGTGAAAATAGATCCGGCTGTTGCTTCCGGGCCTTTAATTACAACGGTAAATGATCTGGTTGCGGTTGTGACCTATTATGGGATGACCTGGCTGCTGCTGATTCATTTGCTGCAGCTTGCAGAATGAGGTGAAATATGGAATTTTCAGGGAAAGAACTTACTGAGGAACAAAAAAAGCGGTATCAAAGGCATTTGTCTTTGGAAGAAGTCGGTATCGCGGGGCAGCAGAAGCTTATGAACGCAAAAGTATGTATGATAGGAGCCGGGGGTCTTGGATCTCCGGCAGCTATGTATCTGGCTGCTGCCGGAGTTGGAACGATAGGGATAGCAGATGCGGATGAAGTGGAGCTTTCAAATCTGCAGCGGCAGATTTTGCATGGCACAGACGACATTGGGAAAAAGAAGGCGCTGTCTGCAAAAGAGACATTGCTGCGTCTGAATGCGGATACGGTTGTACAGACGTATCCGGTTTTTGCTGATGCCGGCAATATTGAAGATATTATCAGCCAATATGATTTTGTCATCGATGCAGCAGACAATTTTGAAACAAAGTTTTTGATTAACGATGCCTGTGTGAGATCAGGGAAACCTTTTGTACATGCAGGGGTCATCCGGTTCCAGGGACAGCTGATGACTTATGTGCCCGGGCAAGGCCCATGCTACCGTTGTATTTTCAAAGAGCCGCCTCCAAAAGGAGCGGTTGCGTCTGCCAGCGAAGCCGGAGTTATGGGTGTGATCTGTGGTGTAATCGGAAGTCTTCAAGCGATGGAAGCGGTAAAATATCTGCTCGGAACGGGAGAACTGCTGACTGGCAAGCTGCTGACTTATGATGCTTTACGTGCACAGTTTCGTACGGTGCGATTGCCGGAACGTGTAGCAGACTGTGAGGTATGCGGCAGTTAAGTTACTGTAGTTTTTCCAGTTTTCCGCGGAAAAATTGAATCAACGGACCATTGCAGCATGCGTTCACAATGGTGCCAAGTCCTACGATTTCCCATACGGAATGATGTGCCATAAAGCAAAATAAAATGCCGACGGCGATTACTGTCAGATCAGATAAAATTCTGGCCACGCGAAAAGAAATTTTTTCTTTGGCGTATGTTGTGATGATAAAAGCAACGCTGTCATAAGGGGCGATTCCCATATCTGCGGTCATATAACAGGCACAGCCCATAGATGCGAACAGTGTTCCAAGCAAAAGCAGCAAAATGCGAAGCGTAAAAGTGACAGACAGGCCCATTTGCTCCAAAAACAGCCAGCATAAAAAATCGGCAGTATATCCAACCAATACCATATTGATGATGGTGCCAAGTCCGATGCAGTGGCGAACGCTAAACCAGACGATCAGGAATAGCGCGGCATTCATAATCAGCTGCCAGTTTCCAAAAGACATTCCAAGAAAGCTGCTGATGCCTAAGTTCATACAGGAAAACGGATCTACGCCAAAACCACTCATACGGTAGGAGGCAACACACATACCAATCAGCAGAATACCCGTCAGCATCAGAACCATTCGTTTCAATGTAAATTTGAATATAAATTCGTTCGTTTTTTTCAAGAAGGAATCACCTCCAGTACATAGATGCGGGATTCAAAGTCTGTATAAGGCGTGATATCGGACGGCACCTGTCCTGCTGTTTCATCGCTTGTAATCAGTCCCGCATACATCAGCTCATCTCCAAAGTGGCACATTCCGGTTTGGGAATTGCGGTAAAGGAAGTCAGGATTCAGACCTTTCAGATGCAGTCTTGTATAACGGTCATTGACACAGTTTAAAATGCGGTACCAGCCGACCAACGCTGTTTTTTGATCTGCGCTGACAGTCATCCATGCAGCTTCATTTTGTTCGAACGGACTCTTAAGGCGGTAAAACGTACCAAATTGTAAAATTGCTCTGTATTGTTTCATAAAACGGATCTGTTCTTTTACTTCTTCAGTTTCCTCTGCTGTCAGTTTGTTTAAATCCAGTTCGTAGCCAAACGTGCCAAAGTATGCCACATTTGCCCTGGTGTGCAGTGGTGTGCAGCGGAAAACCTGATGGTTTGGCGATACAGATACATGTGTGCCCATACTGCTGATAGGATAACACATAGACGTTCCGTATTGGATTTTGAGCCGTTCGATGGCATCGCTGTTATCGCTTACCCATCCTTGCGGTGCATAGTAAAGCATTCCCGGGTCAAACCTTCCGCCTCCGCTGGCACAGGATTCGAAAAGTATATGAGGAAACTCTGTCGTCAGCCGGTCATACAGATCGTAAACGCCAAGAATATAGCGGTGGTAAATTTCACCCTGACGGTCAGAAGGCCATGCGCTGGAATAGCATTCGGTAATGCTCCGGTTCATATCCCACTTGACATATGATATTTTTGCTTCCTTGAAAAGACTTGCCATTTGTTCATAAATCGCATCTACCACTTCTGTTCTGGAAAAATCCAGTACATATTGATTTCTGCCATGAGAGGTTGTTCTTTGTGGAGCAGACAGTATCCAATCCGGGCGCTGTCTGTAAAAATCAGAGTCTTTGTTGGTCATCTCCGGTTCAAACCAAAGGCCGAATTTCATGCCAAGCGCTTCTATGCGGTTTGCCAGTCCCGTAATTCCGTTTGGAAGACGGTCTTTATTTGGCTTCCAGTCCCCAAGTCCGGCTTTGTCGTTGTTTCGTGCGCCAAACCAGCCGTCGTCCAGTACAAATAGTTCTACGCCGCATTCTTTTGCTTTAGCGGCAATTTCGATCAGACGGTCTTCGGTAAAGTCAAAATAAGTTGCTTCCCAGTTATTATTTAAAATCGGTCTTGGACGGTCGCGCCAATAGCCCCTTGCCAGACGTTTTTGATACAGTTTGTGGAATGTCTGGCTCAAATGGTTTAATCCACGGTCGGTATAGACGAGAACAGCTTCCGGTGTCTGAAATGATTCCTTACAGTCCAGCTTCCAGTCAAACGTGAAAGGATCGATGCCGGCCAGAAGGCGAACGGTGTCGTGGGCGTCCGTTTCGGCCTGTATGCGGTAACAGCCGCTATAGATCAAAGACAGTCCAATGGCTTCTCCCTGATGCTCGTCAGCAGCAGGACGTTTCAGCGCTAAAAATGGATTGTGCTCGTGGGAGGAATTTCCCCGCATACTGCCGATGGCCTGGATGCCGGGTGCAAGGCTGCGGGTATGGATGTGGCATTCTCTTGCCCAGCATCCGGATAGTTGCTGCCAGACATAATTACAGTCAGGAAGGTCCAGACAAAGGCTCATT
This sequence comes from uncultured Eubacterium sp., assembly GCA_910584595.1. GTDB lineage: Bacteria > Bacillota > Clostridia > Lachnospirales > Lachnospiraceae > Eubacterium_J. Next base: position 10,345 of record CAJUBQ010000045.1, on the reverse strand, counting down.
GCCCGTCTAAGATGAACAGGCTGCGTGCCATTGTTAAACAACCGAACGCTGCGCGCCAGAATGCCACCTTTTGCAAAAATTGTATAAAGCAGTTCTGCATGAACAGATGTAACCTCATCTTTTAATGTAATGCAAAGTGTTAAAGCTTCATCATCATTTTCTGTATAAGTGGCAGGAAGACCATTCAGAGCAGGTTTTCCCGCAGTGACACAGAAAGAGCAGTATTTAAAATCAGAAATCCGGCTCCCGTTTTCCTGCAGTATTTCTACGGCCGGCTGCCTGTAATCTGTCGTGCCGAATACCGGATATTCCTGCCGGATATGTTCCAGTGAAAACGATTTGTCATCTTCATAAATACAAGAAGTCATAGGACGTTCACAAGTTTCCAGCAAGTAGGAAAAATCTTCTTTGTCACGGATACGTTTTCCAAAATACAGTTGCCCCAGATGTCCATTTCGCAAGATTATCATAAGATAGCTGATGCTGTCGTTGTACAGATGGAAGATTTTGCTGGACGGATGATATATAATATTCATGGGTACCTCACTTTCTGCCTCAATGCAGGTGCGTTTGTTTTTGATTTGTACATAGTATAAAGGTGTTTTAGAAAAGCGGGTAGTCATTTATGTTTCAAAAAACAGTCAAAATGTTTCTTTTTGTTTTTTTCGTAACAGTTCCTTACCTTTTTCATCATAAGAAATGGATTTGCACGTTATCGCTGTTTTAATTTTCGCAAAGAATCGTCTTCCATCAGTTTCTCTAAAAGGTCATTATTTTTATCCAGATGCTCCTGTGCAGCTTTTCGGTGTTCGTAACGGTAAACAGTCGGGGTACAGCCCATGTTTCGTTTAAACGCTTTGGAAAAGACAAGCGTATTTTGATAACCGCAGGATGCGGCAACGTGTTCCATCGAAAGCGTTGTTGTGGACAGCAGTTCTTTTGCGCGAGAAATCCGAAATATCGTTAAAAATTCCTGTACAGACATTTGAAAACTGTTTTGAAAAAGTTTATATAGGTAGCTGCGGGTGATGCATAAATAATTGGCAATATCACTTACCTTGATTTGTGATGAATAATTGTTACGGATAAAGTGGATCGCCCGTTCCACATAAAAATTGTCTTTGGAATTTACGTCGTCCGGAGTACCGTCAGTATCTTTGGATAACACGGCAAAAAAAGCATATAAAAGGCTTTGCAGCCGGTATCGGCTCGTTATGGAGCCGTCGGAGCATTTGAGCATTTGCAGGATCAGACGTTTGAGTTCTTTGCCGTGGCTTGAACGGAACGTAAGCTGCATACTGTTCAGACCGAGATCTTCCAGATATATTTTGGCGTGTTTTCCGGAAAAACCAATCCATAGGTAACTCCACGGGTATTTTTCATCTGCCTGATAGTAGGTAAGAGTGTCGGGTTCGATTAAAAACCCTTCTCCAGCTTCCAGAAAAAATTTATGATTTCCAGTCTGATAAAATCCTTTTCCGTCAATGATATAATGCAGAATATAGTTAGGGCGTACGGCAGGTCCGAATGCATGGAGCGGTTCGCACTGAGCATATCCGCAGAAACAGACAAACAGATCTTTGAATTTGGAATCGGATAATTCTAATACGAATGCATGTTCCATAGTGAGTCTCCTATAATTTTTGTAATGATTGTGTTTTGTTTTTAAATACATTATAATAGAAAAAGCAGGCTGGAGAAAGAGTGGATCGTAAAAACAGGTGCAGAGTCGTTCGGGAATCCTTGAAGTATAATGCAATGAAATGCCACTATCTGCTGACGCAGATTGCGGACATACTGATGCAGTTTTATGAAAAGGGCAGGCCGGGAATAAGGAGAGCAAAAGGTAAGATGCAGCTATCTTCTGTACATTGGATTGTGGAAAACCACCCCAAATTATTCATACTTGTGGAAAAAATTCAGGTAAAAAACAGTCTTATTTTTTAGAACTGTTTTTCTAACCTGAATAAAAAATAAGAAAAGTACCTTTCAAAGCTGGATAAAGCAGTAAATTATTGACTTTGACAGTACTTATGGTAAACTTGTTTTAAACCGCAAAGAAATGAGGGATAAAATATGCTAGAAAATCAAATCAAGAAATTGACAGCTATTCTAACTGATGAAGATTTACAAAACTACTCTGGAGAATGCTTTTGGAATCTAATACAAGCTGTTATTGCTGAAGACCCTTTCTCTGGAATTGCAGCAGGTAAAAATGTAAAGGAACTTGTTTTTCATATGCCAACCGTTCTTTTTTGGGATAAAATGAAGCGTTTTCTTATGGGAACATTTCATGATTATCAAGACCAAATTAAAATGGCCCAAAAATTTAATAAAGATAATAAAAATTATACAGTCTTTGTTAAGCGACAAATACACCTAATAAATAATTTGGATGACGATATGAAAATTAACTATTTTGCCGCATTAACCCGATGTCTGCTTATTACTGACTTGACTGAATCTTTATACTTTAAGCTTTGCAAGTTTCTTTCTATATGTACTCCAGGCGAATTGATGTTTTTGAAAACCTGCGAATATGATTTCAAAGGTGAAAATAATGCCATTATTTCCGCTCTTTTTCAGTATGGTTTGTTTACTCAGATTGAAGAAGATGAAACAGGTGAAACATTCTATGTTCTTTCAGATTTTGCAAAAGCACTCAAGCAAAATTGTATAAATTTTAATGACGAATTGCACGAAAAATCAAGACTTATTTCTTATGAACAACTTGCGCCTTTAAATATAGCAGAATCAATACCAAACGCAGATATAGATAAATTGTTTGATAATCAAGAAATGAGTACAATATAAATATCGGATAGGGGTAAGGTAGGGGTGAAATGGCAAACGGAGCCGCTGCATGAAAGTAACGGCTCCTGGATTTTACAAAGGTTTTGTGACAGGAAACGGTATCGGACATTAAACCGAAACAAAAGGAAGGGAACAGAATATGGCAAATATATATGACGGGGCATTCCGGACAATATTAAACGACTGCCGGAAGCTGGTCATCCCCGTAATCAATGAAATTTTCGGGGAATCGTATACGGGGGATGAGGAGATACGTTTTTTTCCAAATGAGCATTTTTTAGACCGTCAGGATGGGGCAGACAGGGAACGGATTACAGATACAAATTTCACGGTTTACGGGAAAACGCCGAAGCAATACCATCTTGAGTGCGAAAGCAGCTACCCGGACGGCAGGATAACGATAAGGCTTTATGAGTATGATGCGCAGATCGCGCTTGACGAGGGCGAAGTTGCGGAGGAAACGCTGACAGTGACATTTCCCAATACAGCGGTTCTATATCTCCGGACGTATAAAAAAACACCGGATAAAATGAAATATGTGATCGTTACACCGGGCGGGACAATGCAGTATGACATACCGATTATGAAAGTACAGAGATATTCGCTGGATGATATTTTTGAAAAACGCCTGCTGATGTTAATCCCGTTTTACATTTTTTCACATGAAAACAGCTTTCCAGAGTATAACAGCAGCGGGCGGAAATTGGAAAAATTAAAAGCGGAGTACCAGGTTATCCTGGAAAGGCTTGACGAATTGGAACAGCAGGGAGTGATCGGGGCGTTTGACAAGTGGACAATCATAGAACTTTCCAGTGTTGTGGTTAAAGAGATTGCACAGAAATATGAGAACGTGCAGAAAGGCATAGGTGGCATGATGAGTGGAGCATTAATTGAAACAAGTGCAAGAACTATTTTAAATCAGGGTATTAGTCAGGGTATTAGTCAGGGTATAAATCAGGGCATCAGCCAAAGTCAAAGGGAAACGGTGCTCAGGATGCTTGAAGACGGGGATCTGCCGTTTGATAAAATTGCAAAATATTCAGGCCTTAAAGTTGAGGATGTAGAGCAGCTTGCAGAAATTCAGGCTATATAAGGCAGAACAAAAATTTTATATTGTGTTTATAAAGCAGGGGAATAACTGATAGTTTCAGATTTGTTTCCCTGTTTTTTGTGGCATTTAATAATAACATATGGATATGGCAGTTATATGGAATTATCAGGGCGAAACCGGAAAAGCTGGTTCTTGATACCGGGCAGACAGGATGGGAAAGACACGGATTAACATCAAATGACAAATTTATACAAAGTTTACAAATTATTTACAAATTATTCTTAGTCTATACTTGACAGAACCATAAATGACATTGGCAGTGCTCAATAACATTTATTAGCAGTTTTAACAAAAAAGTAACTTCTTTTGGCTAAAAAAAGTTTAAATTAAGTAAATATGGCAAAAAAATAACGAATATGAAACCATATATTGACTAATTAATAGTTAAAATATATAATCGATTTAAGTAAAAGAATATCTATGCATAGAATAAATTAACTTAAACGAAATTATTAATAGTCAATCATATGGAGGTCATATATGAAAAAAGGTGTGAATTTAAAGAAGAAGGGACTGGCATTTTCCATGGCTGCAATGATCGGGGCGACGGGAATACCGACCGTAGGATTTTTACCGGTACAAAATGTATATGCAGCTGATGAAGCGCAGGCAACCGGGACATCTGATGCAGATACACAGGTAAGGGTACTGGCCGGGTTTGATTTTAAAGATGGAATCAGCGGATGGTCTTATGGCTCAGGATGGGAATATAATTATTCTGCCAAAGATACTTCGTCGGTAGAAGCGGATCAAGGACAGCTGAAATTTCTAGTGGATTATTCAAACGATAAGGATAAAGACTGGTCACAGGCAACGGTCGTATGGAAGCCTGCAGATGGAGAAAAGGGTCTGGATCTGAAAGGGGCTACGACCGTAACGATGGATTTTATTTATGATGCATCCAAGATGACTGCCGGATCTTTTGCGGTGAAGCTATATGGGGAAGGTCTGGATGCGAATGTGGATGCAGATTTTGCCAGTGCGGAAGTGGTATCCGGTGATGTGAAAAAAATACCGGTTAAAATTACGTTTGATGCGCTTGGAGCCGCAGCTTCGGAAATGAATCAGTTTGCAATACAGCTGATTGGAAAGAACACGGATTATAAAGGTGCGGTATGGTTTGACAATATTCAGATTACGGGAGAGCCTTTGCCGGATATTTCGACAGACTCTACAATTGCCGCAAAATCTGCAGATACCCAGCAGGTAAAGATATCTGACGGGAAACTGGTAACGGCAAAGAAGGATGGAAGCGCGCAGGAAACAGCGCTTGATTTCAAAGTATCTCTTGTGGATCAGAAAGCGGATGCGTCTGCAAAGCAGCTGTATGCATATTTGAAAGCGGTTGGCTCATCGGACAGCGTCATTTTCGGACATCAGAATGACACCTTTAACAAAGCAGGCAATGCGGAACTGTCCTGTTCCGATACAAAAGATGTTACTGGTTCGATAGCAGGCATTCTCGGTGTAGATATGCAGGATGTGGCAGAAAAAGGTCTGGAGACGATGGTAGAGATTACGAATGATGCACTTGCAGAGGGCGCGTTAATTACGATGTCCGGACATATGCCGAACTTTGCAAATGTACCGGAAAATCCGGATTATAAAAATGGCGATCCAACGTGGAAAAAATATGATTATTATGGATATACGGCGCCTGTTACAACGAATGATCCGGTCAATCAGATTTTACCAGGCGGAAAATATAATAAAGTGTATACCGCATATCTGGATCTCATTGCAGAATATGCAAAACAGGTAAAAGGCGCGGTGTTGTTCCGCCCGTTCCACGAAGGCACAGGAAGCTGGTTCTGGTGGGGAGCTGCATTCTGTGACCCTGAGATCAGTAAAAATGTCTATCGTTATACAGTAGAATATTTGCGTGATACCAAAGATGTACATAATTTCATTTATGAATATGGCCCAAGCAGCAACGCCGAAACATTGGATGATTATGCTCAGCGTTATCCTGGTGACGCTTACGTAGACCTTGTAGGTTTTGATATGTATGATAATAAGCCTGCTGACGATGGCGTATTTATGGGACAGCTGAAAAAACAGCTGCAGCTGGTAGAGAAATTTGCCAAGCAGCATAACAAACTGGTGGCAGTGACAGAGACGGGAGCAGCAAATGAGAATGATCTTGCGCTTCTGCCGACAGGCAATGGCAACAAAGACTGGTATAATCAGGTGTTGGATATTGTATCAGAATCTGAAGCTTCTTATTTTCTTGTATGGGCTGACTGGGGCAAAGACGGCGCGTTTTATGTGCCATATGTCGATGCGGTAAATGAAGATGGAAGTCTGCATGGGCATGAAATGCTGGATCATTTTATCTCTTTTTATAATGATAACAGAACCATTTTTGCGGCAAACCAGAAAGAAGCCCTTACATCCGGCAGTTTTGATAACATTACGGCAAAAGCGGCGGTAGCAGGCGTAACAGGATATCTGACCTCTCCGGTAGCAGGCAGACGGATGTTAAAAGCATCTACGGTAAAGGCAAAACTGACGAATGCAGATACTAAGACAAAAGTACTGTTTGTACTAAAGACAGAAAAAGGAAAAGTAAAACTTCGGGCAAAAGCAGACGGAAAAGGGTATTATACAGCAAAGATTTCCGCAAAGCAGTTAAAGTCTCTTGGCAAAGGAGTAGGAACGGTTACTTTGTATATTAATGATAAGAGAGTCCAGAGATATTCTCAAATCTTTAATAGTAAGGCTCCAAAGGAGGATCCATATTTAATTGACAGTTTTGAAAATTATTATGGATTGGACGACCAGCTGACAGGCGTATGGACAACAAATGCGGACAGTGATTGTAAGGTAACGCTTTCTCTGGATAAAGACAAAAAATCTGATGGAGATTATGGCTTAAAATTTGTTTATGATGAGACAGCGACCGGATGGGGAGGCGCTACGATTGCAAAAGAGGTAGATTGGTCTGACTGCAATGCACTGCAGTTTTATATGACGCCGGATGGGAAGCATCAAAAGACGGTCATTCAGATTAAAGCAAATGGCGTGACCTATGAGGCATATCTGAATGAATATGAAGCGTTCCGAAACAATGGCAAAAAGCCGATGCTTGTAACGATTCCATTTTCTGAGTTTGGACAAAGAGATACGCAGGGCAATCCGAAAGGCGGTCTTGTGGAAGACAGCAAGCAGATTGAGACATTTGGATTGTGGATCAATGCGATTGCAGATTCAGAGGCTGTTTCAGATGGAAGAGTGACAGGAACCTTGTATTATGATAATATTACAGCGGTAAAGAGCAATGAGAAAGAAGTGTCCTTTCAGGTAATGAAGTAGCATTTGTCCAGGCGGTTCTGTAATACCTGAACATAAATAAGAAAGCGCAGGAATAAATAGTATGATTAGTTATCATCACGAGACAAAAATTTTTAAACTGGATACCCAAACAACAACTTATATGATGGGGATTGCAGATAACAAATATTTGGGGCATATATATTATGGAAAAAAACTGGAATACCAGGATCTAAGTTATATGCTTCGTACACAGGAACACCCTTTTGTGCCGTCAAAGCTTTCAAGAGAAAAGCTGTCCTTTTTGGACAGCTTTCCGATGGAGTATCCTTTCAGCGGTACCGGTGATTTTCGGGAAAGCTGTATAGATATCAGAGATAAAAACGGCCAGTCCGGTCTGGAGCTTTTGTATGCCGGGCATCGGATCTATGATGGAAAAGATAAACTGCAGGGACTTCCTGCCGTCTGGGGAGAAGGATGCCAGACATTGGAAATTGCGCTGGAAGATGTTTGTGTTGGCGTACGTGTGCTGCTGTCTTATAGTGTGTTTGAAGACAGTGATGCTCTTATGCGAAGCGTAAAAGTGGAAAATATTGGAACAGACGCGGTTTATTTGGAACGGGCGCTGTCCGCTTGTCTGGAAATGGACGACGAGGATTTTGAAATAATTTCCTTATCAGGAGCGTGGGCGAGAGAACGGCATATCAAAAGACAGCCGCTATTGTCCGGAAGCTTTGTAACAGAGTCTGTGAGAGGAGAATCATCCCACCAGGATCATCCGTTTTTGGCAGCAGTTTCACAAAACTGTACACAGACCTGCGGAGACGTATATGCAATGCATTTTGTATATTCCGGAAACTTTCTTGCAAAAGCACAGCGTACGCAGTTTGGTTCGCTTCGTATGGCGCTTGGCATCCATCCGGACCGGTTTTGCTGGAAGCTGAGAGCGGGAGAGACATTTCAGGCGCCGGAAGCAGTACTGGTGTATTCGGATGCGGGGCTTGGCAAAATGTCTCGTACGCTGCATGACCTGTATAGGAATCATCTGATTCGCAGCAGTTATAAAGATAAAGAACGTCCGGTTCTGATTAATAACTGGGAAGCGACATATTTTGATTTTCATACGGAAAAACTGATAGAGATTGCAAAACAGTCGGCAGCGCTTGGGATTGAAATGCTCGTAATGGACGACGGCTGGTTTGGACACAGAGAAAACGACGACAGCAGCTTAGGAGACTGGATTGTAAATGAGGAAAAGCTGCCGGGAGGTTTAAAATATCTCGTAGATGAAGTCAATAAACTTGGGATGAAATTTGGCATTTGGTTTGAACCGGAGATGATTTCACCGGATTCCAAACTGTATGAGAAACATCCGGACTGGGCGTTTCATTTGAAAGGACGCATGCCTTCCCGCGCGAGAGACCAGCTGGTGCTTGACTTAAGCAGGCCGGAAGTTGTTGATTATATTTATGACAGTATCAGCAATATTCTGCATTCAGCAAATATCGAATATGTCAAATGGGATATGAATCGTGCACTGGCAGATATCGGCAGTGACGCCCTTGCTCCAGACCGGCAGGGAGAGTTGTCGCATCGGTATATGCTGGCTGTCTATGAGCTGCAGGAACGGCTGATTACGGAATTTCCGGATCTGCTGCTGGAAAATTGTTCCAGCGGAGGTGCAAGATTTGATCCGGGAATGTTATATTACAGTCCGCAGATCTGGTGTTCCGATGATACGGATGCGATTGAACGTCTGATGATTCAGGAAGGAACACAGTTGTTGTATCCGATGTCTGCAATCGGAGCACATGTATCTGACTGCCCAAACCATACGGTTGGCCGGGTGACGCCATTTGAAACACGTGGAATTACCGCGCTTGCCGGAACATTTGGCTATGAGCTGGATATTACCAAGATCAGCGAACAGGAGCGTAATATGGTGCCGGGACAGATAGCGGCTTATAAGAAATATGCGCCGCTCATTCGGGAAGGGAATTATTATCGGATTGCTTCTTATCGGGAGAATCATAAGTATGACTGCTATGAAATCGTGTCGAAAGACCGGTCGCAGGCAGCGGTTTTCTTCGTACAGGTGATGCATGAGCCAAGTGTAAAGAGCCGCAAAATCAAACTGCAGGGTTTGTCAGAGCACGCAGTATATGAAGTGGATGGCAGACAATATACGGGAGCCGCGCTGATGTATGCGGGGCTGCTGCGGGAAAGAATGTATGGAGATTTTCAGGCGGAGGTCATTGAAGTGCATCAGGTATCCGATCGTACTGAGTAAGAAAAGGAATTTTGTAGATTTTATACTCTGGATGTGGTATACTGCCGTTAACGGGAAATCAGCCATAAAAAGAGTGTGATTCAATGACAGATAATGAATTATTACTTGCTATATCTGATATCATGGAAAAGAAATTAGATGCAAGAATACAACCTTTAGAAGATGAAATTAAGTCAATCAAAGATGAGCAAAGAAGAATCAATATCATAATAGAGAATGAAATTCGATCTGACATTAAAATGCTTGCCGAAAACTATATGCCAGCCGCTAAAAAATACACAAAAGAAGCAGCAAAAATGGAAGCAATGCAAGCGGATATTGATGTATTAAAAAGCGTAGTCAGAGAACACAGTGAGAAATTGCAAAAGATTTCATAGTACATATTATATAGATGGCGATTAATGATCGCCATCTGTGCCGAGCACTGCCGCTTTGCGGCATCTGCATTTTCGTGCAAGTGTGCATCCCCCCCCGGAGGGTTTATATATCTGGCGCTTATCTAATGCCAGATATATAGATAGATTACGAACAGCCGCATACCAACTCACGAATCAGAGTGTAAAGCCTATTGAATTGCCAATATGCTTTACACTTTTTTATTTAGGCAGTTATTTATTTCCGCTTGTTTTACCTGGCTGTATCGTTACTTTTCACGGGTGGGGCAAGTAACAAAGCAACAGTTTAGACAAAGTGTTGCTTTTTCCAGATTACCGGATGGTGGGGAGCTGCCCCATAAGCGCGAACTTAAGCGGAAATGCAACAATTTACAAAAAGTGTTATATTCTGGCTACTCGGACGCAGGGAGAGAAAATCTGCCCCGTCTGCTGTGTCCGTTCCAGAATGCAAGAAGCCCTAAG
>CAJUBQ010000044.1 GCA_910584595.1 uncultured Eubacterium sp. | reverse complement strand
TCAAACGCTTGTTTTCCGCTTCCATGCGTCTGCTGAATTCTTCATGCTCCGCACGCGTGATTGGTGTGTCCATTTTGTCTCGCCTCCTTCCAAAAGAAAAGTCTTACGGCTCCAATTCTGCTTTTTCTTCTTTATACTGATCCATGACCTCATCAATAATTGCCATGTCCTGATTCAATTTGTCATCTGGCTTTCTTGCCAATTCATCTGAATATTGCTGGTCATTTCGCAAAAGCTTCAGGTCTTCGGCCAGCCTTTTTGTAACTTTTCCAAGCCGGTATATCATTTCTTCCTGCTTTTCTGCCATGTCTATGTAAATTTCCAGCAATTCTAAAAAACTGTCTTCATCCATTGTGGCTTAATCTCCCGTATCCTTTTCCTGATCCTCGCAGAATTCATCTGACATAATCCCGCCAGTTTCATCTTCATATTGTGTACATCCGCCATCTTTATAGCAGCGCCCGTCCGGCGGAACATCCATGTAATATTTACTGGTTTCGCAAGTGCAGATATATTCATCCGCTAAATGGCTGCACTCATTTTTGTCAATCAATATACGTTTTAAAACAGCATCTATATGATAACTCATTATTTTTTCTAAGCTCCCAGCTTGCCCGACTATGTTGCAGGGTAATCATCTTCAAGCATAGATACCTACTGCCGCTTCGTTCCTATCAACTGTCATAGCGGTTTCCTGTAATCTCTGTGTATTCGTCCTCGGTGATCCAGCCTTTTGTAACCGCATTCTTCACCCGCGCTTCCTTCCAGTACCCGCCGTTATAATATTCTTTGACTTTTTCGTAGTTCTTGCTGTGTGCGCTTTCCTTTGTTTTTTCCATATCCTTACGCCTCCTCCAGATCAATGTCCGCCATCATCGCCACATATTCTATGTTCGCCTGCGTCTGCCTTGCAATCCTTTCCGATTCCGGGATTTCCCTAAAAGTAAACCAATAACGGTTATCCACGGATGCGCATTCCACGATTTCCGCGTTTTTATAAATGCGCTCCCCTCCTGCTCCAATAACGGCAACCGATGACAAATCCGCCGGAAAATCCGGCCTGCTATCTGTAATCAGGCTGCTCCCGTTTTCCTCAGCCTCCATTTCCGTCCCATTTTGAAACGCTATTTTTACTTTTTCTGTTTTCGCTTTTTCTATTTTTTCTTTTTCCATCCTGGCTCCTTTCCAAATAATTCCTTATAAAGCTGTTTCATGTTTTTTGCCTGTTTTTTTGACATGACCTGGACATTGGCCCCCATCCATGACTTGTATGCCTGTTCGACTGCGGCGTATTCCATCCCGCCTTTCTCGCACAGCCTTTTATACGCTTTCAGCTTCCTCCGCTCCCGCGTGACGGATTTTGGGTTAATCCTCTTTATGACTTTTCCGGAATCTGAAAGGCTGTACTTTATCTGCAAATATTTAAAAGTCTGTGACAGCTTCACGATTCGCGTTTTTCTTTCGTTAATGAAAATCCCCAGGCTTTTTGCCTGCTCCGCTATTCCCTGAATAACGGATTCCACATAATCTTTTGTTTCCCCGATAATGTAAATGTCATCCATGTACCGCCCGTACATCTTCGCCCCTCGAACGATTTTTGCATAGTTGTCAATCCGCGCCGGGTAAAAGACGCCAATGTCCTGTGACGCCTGATCCCCGATGTCTGCCGATTTCGCCATAAATTTCCGCCCTGTCCGCCATTCCTCAGGGACGCTTTCATGGTATTTTACAGAATCGAACCGCTGATTCATGCAATCCGCATATTCTTCATCGTTCATATAAGAAACGTCTATCCGGAATTCGTCTACGATCCGCCCGAAAAGCCATCCGGAAAATTCATCGACTTTTGCGGAAACCATCTCTTTTACCCTATCATGCCTGATGTTGTCGTAAAACTTTGAAAAATCCACGAAGCCGACATAGCCTTGATTGGTCCGATGCTTCAGCCAGTAATTGTGAAGATCCCGCTCAAACATCTTCCTTGCGAAGCTGATTCCTTTGCCTTTCTGGCTTGCGCTGTTGTTGTGGATCAGATACGGCTTGATCGCCTCATCCAACACCGCGTCGCACAAGGCGTGGCGAACCACGCGGTCGCGCATCCTCCCGCCGTGGATGTAACGGATTTTCCCGCGCTCGCTCAGCGTAAACTCGGAGCCGGGCGTCGTCCGGTATTCCCTTGTTTCAAGCTCCCGTTTCAGCTTTACGATTTCCGAAAGGAAATTCATTTCAAACTTCTGCGGCTCTTCTTTCCATGCGCTTCCTTTCATGGACGCTAAAAACGCATCGTAAAGCACGTTCAAATCTGTAATTTTGTTGCTGACGCCCTCTGTTTTGTCATCATCGCCTGTGATTCCGTTATCAATGCCTGTAATTCCGTTATTAACGCCTGTGATTCCGTTATCAATGCCTGTAATTCCGTTATTAACGCCTGTTGTTTTGTTATCCTTCATAGCGCCATGTTCCCATCCCTCCATCCCTTCCCTGAGTTAAGCCCCGGCTATCGGCTTGACGTGTCTCGCCGCATAGGGCGGACCGACACGGCGCGGCCCCACATCCCTATATGGATATGCTTGCATTTAGCCGATTGGCAGGGACAGCTTTTCCTTTCGGCTGGACGCCTGCCTGCTTTCAGGTCTTGTAAGCGTCCTCGAAATCCGGGCGAACGCCAAGCGGATTGGAAGCGTTGTTACAGTTCGCATTGCCGTTGCTGTTGACATTGGCAAAGTTAGCGCCCGAAACAACGTCACGAAGCCACCAGTTCACGCATACAAAAGCCGCCCCATATTAATGTTATAAATTTGTGTCTTTCAGGCCTTTCTTTCCTGTTCCTTCCTGTTTCCGGCATTCCTTTCCTGGCCCCTGCCGTTTCCGGTTTTCCCTTCCTGTTTCTCCCCGCCGTTTTTCGCTTTGTTCGGCTTCTTTTTCAAAAGCCTGTTGTCAGACTGCCGCACGCCCTTGTATAATGCGATCTGTTGATCGATGTCTGCCGCAAGCCTTTCATATTTGTTGATGTTTACAGGAAGGGAACTGATAATATACTGCAATTCCTGTTTCAGCACATAACACTGCGCAATCGCTTCATCTATGTGTTTCCTGCGCTCACAGAACTCCATTACTTTTGCCGGAGTTTCTGACGGGTATATGGAATTTCCGATTGTAAATTCACATCCTATGCGCCGCAGCGTTTCCAACACGGCGTCGCATTCTTTGTCTATGAACCATTTTTTGAAGCTGTCGCATTTTTTCCGGTGCCGCTCCACAACTTCATCCACATTTACCGTCTTTGCATGTGTTTCCCGGTACCGTTCCATGTGTTTCCGATATTTTTCTTCGGAAAACCCAAAATCCAGAAGCATCAGGTTTGTCACCTCTGCCCGCAGCCTGTAAAAGTGATGCTGCGCTTCAAACTTTGATTCTTTCCGCTTTCCCTTTGGCACTGACATTTTTCACCCTCCGCTGTCTCCACCCACAAGGGGTGGAGATGAAAGATTAACAGATGCCGAAAGCCGGGCGAACGCCAAGCGGACTGGAAGCGTAGTTACAGCCCGCATTGCCGTCGCCGTTGACATTGGCAAAATCAGCGCCCGAAACAACGCCACGAAGCCACCAGTTCACGCGGTTACAGATCATATCCGGACGCAGCGCAAACAATGCAAGCTGCGATTTGTCAATCGTATGACGGAATGTAATTGTTGCGCCGTCACACGCCGGAGTAAAAATGTAACTGCCGTATACCATAGGTTCATTCATTAGTTCTACAGTGCTGTCATACCATGCATGACTGGCCGGCTTCCCGTTTACCACGGTGTTTACAAGCAATTCTCTGTGAGAGAGGATATGCGACGCGCCAAAAGCGTTCGTGATGATTGTTTTTGCCTGCGCAAGCCCTGTCTTGTACATGTCGCTGCCGATATAGCCGCCTTCTGTTGTATTTGCTTCTCCCGCTTCATATTGTCCGGACGCAGTGTTATGCATCTGCGCAATGTAAAGGCATGTGTCCGGCACAACCAACACATGGTGCCGGGTGCATGGCGAGTCTCCGTTGCTCAGCCAATAGTCAACATGAGCGATGCGGTAAAGCACGCCGCCCACTTCCCAGTAATCGCCAACGTACATATTTTCAAATCTTCCCGCCGCAATCGTTTCCTTTTGCTCGTCCGTGACCGAATGTCCCAAACACAGCCCCCGGAACATGCTGTTATGTATGCCGGGGCCCTGCCGCCCGAACGACAGGTTGTCTTTCAAATTTTTTAAATCCTCCCTGGCGGCTTCGTCCTTAACCTTAATTGGCATGCCGCCAATGTTAAACTGTTTTGCGTCTGACATATTTATTCTTCCTCCCTAAGCTTTTCTATTTTCAGATGTTTTTCTAAACTTCATTGTCAGATAACCCGGCAGATTCAGGAATCATTGTCTTCCAATCCTCTGCGCCGGATGCAAGCACGACTGTCTCCCCGTCCATATATGCCATACCATTTGGAAATGCAAGCGTTTCATCCGAATAGCTGTGTGGGGATATGCATGAGATTGTTTCCGTATCTGCATAATAAGCATAGCTGCACAAAAGATTCACTATCCAATTTATCTTTGTTTCTAGCGTTTCCAGTGTTTCCAATCTTTTACGAATCTCTATTAAATCACCGATTGTAGCAAAACATCCGGGATCCACATTCAAGGAAACATTGTCCGCATTTCCTACTGCGTAAATCAAGTTAATGTATGCAGAGCTTAACGTAATTCCATTGTTTGGAGGCATGTAGCACTGATCGGAAACGGATATGGCAACCGCATATAAGATTTCCTCCTCATCAGGATCAGAAGCATATAATCCAATCGTGCGCATATAATATCCGGCTTTTAAGTCATAATTTGAAAAAACCGATTCTATTTTTACCCCTATCTCATTTGTCCTTATGATCTTTGAAGGCGTAACTGTTTGCCGAATTTCCTCAAGCGCTGTCAGATTTTCCAGCTGTGCCAGCTCGTAGACTGTATCCGATGTACAGACTTTTGTAAAATGCACTTGTCCCGTTCCTGCAATCATTTTCGCGTTCAGCGCTTGTCCCTTTTTTGTTGTTATAAACCTTGAGAACTCAACCATTTCTATTTCTCTCTTTCTATCTGTTTTCAACCATTTTTACAGATACCTCGCCAAATATAGGCTCTTTTATATTTTCTGTAGCGTATACGGAAAAAGCTGCTGCTTTTTCATTTCCGCTTGTTTCCACAAACCCCTGCCAGTCATTTGACACCTGTAGCATGTCCGTGTGGTCTATGACTCCCCTCGCACATCCGGAACCTTTTATATTCCAACAATCAATGAAATCCGATGTGATGATAACCTTTTCAATCGTACAGACACCACCAACGCATCCCATAAATCCGTCTGTACTGCAAATAAATTCATTTTCCGCACCGCAGTTCATATTCATCGGAACCATTTGAATCAATAATCGTTCTAAGCTTTGCACCTGTCCGCCAAGCATCAGATTTGTTCTTATAATAACTCATAACTTTTAAGACTGCCGTATATTTCGTAGTTGCCGTCACCACACAATTCATTAAGTCTTCGCACCAGTACGCGATAAGTATATGGGATAAAATTATTCCACCAGATCAACACTCTCGCTTTTCTTGTTGCAAGTGTATCCCCGGGATCTGGCCTGACTCCAACAAAGAATTCATATTTTTCGATGCTGCGTTCATCACAATCCATAATAAAAGCATCAGCAAGCGGAATCAAAATGTCAACCCAGGCCCGATCAAGTTCTGGCTGTTCTGTACGCATGATTGCCTTAATTTCCGCAAAATCCTGCATGAACGGAGGTAAATAATCAATCAGCCTTTTTCTTGTCATAATTTCATCAGGCAATAATATCACCCCTTGTCGGAACGCTCTCCCGGTCAATGATTAGATTTTCTTCCCGGCCATTTAGCGTTGTATCTTTCAAATCAAAAATACCGTCTATCTCTAACAGCCGATATTCAATCTGACTTATTCTTACAATCGTGGTGTCATTTGCAGCCCATAACTGGCGCAGCTTTGAAAAATATTCCTCTATCGCATTTTCAATTGGCTCCTTTAGATTTGCAAAAGAATAGCCTTCTTTGTATTCAATATTCAGCCCTACATTAATAGGAACCTCTTTTACGCCGATTACATTAACTACATGTCCAATCGGCGCTATGCCGTCACCCTCACCTGCTGATACAGTAGGATCAAGCGAATCCTGTACATTTTTGACAAGTGTTGCTGATGGAGATTTGAACTCTGATGAAATGATATGCACTTTCACTGTTCCGCCGACTGTCAACAGCTTATCGGCTGCGGCGTGATAGACTGCTGAAAGCCAGCCGTATACAGCCGAGCCAAAACTGCCTTCCGTCAACGATTCAAACCATTTTCTGATCGTATCTGTCGGTATAAAGCCAGACGGTTTATAGCCACCAAGCCAGGCCCGCATAACTTTGCATCCGCCAACGCCAGGTATATCGTTTACTTTTTCTATGTAATCAGCTTTATTGCCCCCATAAGCCTGATTATGGAAGGATGAAAAATAGCGTTCCCTGAATGTTTCCACGTCTTCTTCATCTTCACCTGGAATAAGTATTTCTGTAATCGCTGCATATTCCATACGGTTCAGCTCATTTTCTGTTTCTATCGGCAATAAAGTTCCAAGCTGCT
Source organism: uncultured Eubacterium sp. (assembly GCA_910584595.1). Lineage (GTDB taxonomy): Bacteria > Bacillota > Clostridia > Lachnospirales > Lachnospiraceae > Eubacterium_J. The sequence goes on along the minus strand of CAJUBQ010000044.1, from coordinate 28,348 downwards.
GGTTTCCTATAATGCCTGCGGTTTCACATGTAAGCTGATAGGAGCCCGGCTTGTCATCCATAGCAGATGTTACCATATAGTTTAAATCATTAAGATTGAATCGATCACCAACTGTTATCTTTGTATCCTCTGGCACAACTTCCATACGGCATACTGCCGGCGTTTCTTCTCTTGGATATATATGCCGTTCCGCTGCCCTCTTTATCAGAAAATGATAAGACGCCGTATCTGCAAACACCTCATTCATTACCATATCCAACGCAGAGTAATAATTTGCAAGCTCTAACGCCGCCGGCGCAATAGCATCGTAAATAACAGCGCCTTCCCGCTTATCCAGCTTATCACTTACTTTTGACATCATCCTGTCGCGTATCGTGTCAAAATCATACTGTTCAAACATTACACCATAACCTCTGTTTCTATATTAATCTCATCACCCTGAACCGTTACCGCCGTGAAAATGCAATGTATTCCATGTTTGCCTGCCCGTTCTACTTCAAAATCCTCAACCGCTTCGATCCGGTCATCTGCAAGCACTGCATCTGTGATTCTCTGTTTTATTTCGCTCATAACATATGGTATCTGTTTGCCGAACAGATCTTTCAGCTCGATGCCATAGTCCCAGGAATATATCTCATAATCATACCGCTCGGTATTGATGATCTTTATAATTGCCTGCTCAATGGCTTTTACGTCGTCTATACGGCCGACAAAAATGCTGTCTTCACTAATCTCCTGACTTATTTTCATGGCATATGTCAACGAAGGTTCTGTTTCTATTTCAAAATCAGTATTTAAATCCTCATCCCACATATCTTCGTAATTTTCACTTTTCGGAAGCATTATGTCACCACCCTGTCAATTACGATAAAATCCTGTCCGCCGCTTTTGCGTATCATTAACACTTTATCACCGACTTTAAGAGCATTATGGACCGTGATTTTCTGCTTGTCCGCCCATGTGTCAGTTGGCGGATCGATATGCACAGTATGATAAATGCCTATCTGGTCAAGTGTAAACTCGGTTTCAAAATCCGTTACATTTCTTGTCAGATGAAGAAACTCTTCTTCCAATGTAAGCGCCTGTGAAATTTTTATTTTTAAAGGTTTTTCCGAAACAACCATACCGACGATATAATCACAAGGTTTCGTTGCTTCTACTGCTTTTACTGCTATTTGCTGGATCAGCTGCACCATATTTGAGCTAGCCACTAAATCCACCTCCGGACAAAACCAGATCCATTGTATGCTCATGGTTTTTAAATGAATGCGTTACTTTTTCCACAAGCATATAGTTACTGACTTTTATATCCTGCAAATTCAATGTAATCGGCACTAAAGAACCGGCACGCACTTTTTTATTGCCAATTACGCCTTTTACTGTCAGCGTCCGACAGATATTGTTATATAATTTTAGCAACGCCTGTGATTTTAACGCCCCTATATTAGGGTCTTCAATGGTATCTGTATATTGTAAAACGCCCCATTTATTAATATTGCCCTTATCTCTTGCCATATATTTATCATAACTGCCCTTTTCATTGTTTTTATAAATTAGTTTTATTTGGTTGTAAACGTCTGTATCTATTGATGTCTTGTATTCAAAATCTTGGCCAGTCTCTTTATCTATCAGGCAGGTATTTACTTTCATACTGCCAATCCCGGACAGTTGCAGCTTTCCAACTTTATCATACAACGTATAAAGCTTATTTTTTACCATCATAGTCTCGTCAAGCGCATTTTGAATCATATCAAAAAGCGTTATATTTTCTTCAACCTTTTTTGGTATCACATAACCTGTGCTTTCCAAGCTTCCACACTGCAGGCCGAATTTTCCGGCAATCATTGATACTAGCTGATCGGCAGTTTTTTTCTTATAAATGATAACATCTTTATTTTTTAAATACCGCAGCTGGTCATATACCGTATAAGACACAATCCCGTCTTTTGGCATAGTTCTTGTAAATATAAATCCATAAAAAAATTTGGTTTTATCCACAGTAACAAGGATATCATTTCCTTCTTTCGCTTCAAATTTCTTATCATACTTTGCTTTAAATGTAAGTTTTCCAGGTGTCCCCTTGCGTTCCCACACAATTTTCAGATCATCCAGTACAGGAAGATCAAATTTTCCATTGACTGTGACAGTAACGATTCCGGCTGGCAGACTATTCGTTTCGTCAACATCAAAGGATATCGGCTTTGGTATAGGCTGTGCTTTTTTTGCCAAAATCCGTTTTAAATATTTTAGCTCTGTTTCAGATGCTTTCTTAGATGATCTTGAACGTCCTTTGCCGCCAGACTGGCTTCCACTGCTGCCACTGTTTTTTAAATTGTCATACTTCGGCACGCCATATCCGGTAATTGTATGTTCTGCTAGCGGATAGCTTCTCCGCCTTACCTGATTTGAACTATTCCCTTCTACTGTATAAACGGTTCCGCCGCTGCTTCTTTCCACCAATCCGACATGTGAGCGTCCTGTCTTGAAATAGATCAAATCTCCTCGTTTTGGTGTATAACTTCCCTTGTATTTAAACTGCCCTTTTGCGATAAACCAGTTCATTCCATCCGTAGTGGAAGCTGTTTTTGGCACAATTGCTGATGAAACACCGGCCTGATTTGCACACCAGGACACAAACATGTGGCACCAGGCAGCGCCGTTCATCCCAAACCAAGCCCCATATTTTGTCTGATTTTCTCCTGTTTCTCTGTAGCCAAGCTCGCCAACCGCTACGTCAATAATATCTTTCCCCATACTGCACCTGCTTTTAAGACGGCATTTTTAAAGAAGTTCCAGGATAAATCCAATGTCCGTTACTGGAAGATTTCCGCCCATGCTTTTTTGCTTCCGTCTCTATGACTGTTTTATTCAATTCATAAATTTTTGACCATTTGGAACCGTCATTTAACTGCTTTCTTGCAATATTCATCAGACAGTCGCCACTCTTTACGACATACGATTTTGCTTTTTCCTTTGCCAGACGTGTTTTCTTAACAGTAACAACTTCTTTTTTCTCTGCGCCTGACTTTCCTTTGTTTGTCTTTTTCTTCTCTTTGACAACCTTTTTCGCGCCCCATGGACGGTATTCTTTTAGCTTCAGTTTTACACAGACGTCCATTCCATATTTATCTGCATCTTCAATAATTTCATAATTCTCAATGGTACAACTAAAGCTTGTTTCCCATAAAAGACGGGTGCCATCCGGTGAACTTCGTATAAGCTTAAATTGAATCGGTTTCTTTTTCTTTTTCCATGCTTTCAGTTTTTCCAGATAATACTCTGCATCTAAAAATTTTGTTGTTTCTTTTTTCTTAGAAGAGTCTTTTTTTGCTTCAACCTTTACTTCCTGTAAGGCAAACGGATATTTCTGAAATGCCGGCAAAAGCAGTTCATCAATGGTAATATCCGTCAATCCCGTGGTTTTTATCATATTTACTTCACCCTCATTAATGAGGGTAACCGTTTTATTTTTACCATTAATCTTTAAAGATAATTTGCCGGGAGTAACCGGAAATAAAATTTCTTGAATATAAAGTCTGTACATGCTAATGCGCTCCTTCCGCAGCTGCCGCCATCTCTTCTTCCATTGTAGTCCGCAAATGCTCGGTAATGCCGTCAAAGTCCATACTGTCATTGATTGCATTGTGATTTGTCTGATGTACCGTAATTTCAGCCGTTGTAAAACGATTGATAATTTCCCGTTCTGCGATATCATGCAAATATTTCAAATCTTCATGTGTGATCGCAACTGAATCCGCCGCACGCTTCGCATTTTTTGCAGCATCTCCCGTATGATCTGCCGTTTGTCCCGCAAGGCCGTTCGCGTCATTCAGCAGTCCGGAATAATCTTGCGCCGCTGGTTCATCCGCAGAGCCAATCAGATCATCCATACTATAATTTGATATTTTATCTTCAATACCCTCGCCAAATGAATATCCTGCATTCCAAGCATCTCCGTATGCAATACGGTCTATCTGATAATCCGCTGCATTTTTTGCTTCCATTACAACGGTCTGGTCACCAATTAAATCATTAACTGCACCTGCAAAATTTTCTCTGAATCCAGCAATCACACCAGATAAATTGGAGCCGAGCACTGTATCAATCAGTTTTGCCGCATCCTGCACCATCCCAGCAATATAATCAAATAACTCCCCAAACAGTTTGATAATCGCACCAACCGGATCATTAAATACATTCGCAAAAAAATTCGCAAATGCCGCAATCAGATTGTAAATCCTCACACCAATCCCAATGACTATATTTACCAAGCCTATCACTTGATTTAAAATAAACGCCCCTGCTACAGCAAAGGCTCCACATATAGCTCCTGTAGCCGAAAAAGTAGTTCCGGCGAATTTATTTACTGCTGCTATCGCTACATAAAAGATAGCAATCAGCGCGATTATCAATAAAATAATCCAGGTAATCGGACATGCATACATAGCGCTGTTTAATCCGTTTTGAGCGGCTATTTCTGCAGCGGTTGCAGCCGTAAGCCCGCCCGTAACAGCAGCGTGCATCATCTGTGCTACAGCCATAGCCATATGTATTCCTTTACTGATAAGCCCTATACCGTTTGCCGCCATCTGCCAGCCATAATAAACAGCTAGCGCCGCGGCAACTCCATACACCACCGGGCCAATAATAGACCAATTATCCGCAATAAACCCACCAACAGCGCCAAATGCTTCTCCAATATTCGTGGCCAGACCGACAACAAGCATCATAGCATCACCTACGGTATTCAGTGCGGACTCCATTTTCTGGCCAAACATTGTTACCATTTCCATGGAACTTGGCAAACCTTGTGACGCAAGAGCGTTGTCAACGCTTTCTATTACGCTCACCCAGCCCCTTGTAATAGCCGCACGCATATTCGCGAATGTAACCGCCCAGGAATCCCCGGCATTTTTTGCGGCATTTGCGGATACTCCCGTATCCATGGCTTTTGTTACCGTCTCAAGAAATTCAGCAGAGCTAATTTTCCTATTTGTCAGATCGTCTTTTACTTCACTGACCGACCTCCCTACTGCCTGTGCATACATTTCGGCCGCTCCAATGCCAGCATCAAAAAGCCTGTCAAGCTGTGCGGCTTCCACGGTTCCTTTCGAATATATTTTACCAACCGCATCAATGACATTTTCCAACTGTTCATTTGTGCCTTTGCCATAAAAACTAACGGCATCCATCCAAATCCGCACCTGATTCGCTGCAGTTCCTAATGACATACCTCTCGTTAGAAATCCCTGCGTTGATTTCGCTGCAACATCCAAACCATAAGCTGTACCAACCGTCGTATTTTTTAACTGAGCAAGCGCCGCATTTGCCTGATCCGCGTCGCCGGTCATAGTTGTTATCGTCTTTTGAAAACGGTTCATCGTATCAATTCGATCAAAAGCGCCGCTCATATCCGTAACGCCAATCCGTCCAAGCGTGCTGCGTACCAGGTTTATCCCCTGATTTGCTACAATAATTGCTTTCTGCCACCCTTGAAAACCTGCCTGAGCAGTTGCAATCGGCCCATGAAGCTCCTGCACAGTCCGGTTAAAACGTCCCTGTTCATCTACATTATCCCGTATATAGCGTTCTGTACTGCTAACCGTCTGGGAAAGATGCAAATAAGATTCATTGATAGCCCCTGCGTCCATGCCCTGCATAGCATTATTTAAAGCCTCTTGCGCAGTCAATGCCTGGTGAAGCATTCCTCTCAAGCGTTCCAGTTCTGTATTTGCAATATCCGTACCAATATTTACCGGATTGCTCTCGATCTGCCGGATTCTGGTTTGTATGCCGTCTATTCTCGTAGCCAATGCCGTAAGGTCCTGAAAAGCATCCGGAGGCAAGATATTTGTATTGAGCGCCTGCCTTGCAATCGCATTCTGCGTATTGCTCAACTGCTGCATCATCAGGTTAGCGCTCTGCATTTCCTGCTGAAACCGTTCCGTTCCGGCATTTGTAAACACTTCCGGGCTGTTATTGCGCCAGGAAAAATCAGGCGCCTCCACGGATGGACTGTGCACCTGCGACGACAGATTATCCAGCGCTTCATTCAGCTGGATTGCGGCAGCGGATGCTTGTATAATCTCATTTCTTGCAGCCTGGATCGTTGTTGTGTCAATATCGCTGTTCATAGCTGCGTTCATATCATCCATGGCAACTACCGCCAGGTTCACCGAACTAATAATGCTAAGTATGACATTTGTGAAATTATCCTGTAGCTGTATTCCTGTTTGGACTGAACCCATATAATCACCTGCCTCTATTTGCTTCTCTTTCTGCCTGTTTCCTTGCGGCCTTTTCGGCATCTATACGAACCCGAATCGCTGCGATGATAAATGCCTTTTCATTTTCCTCCATAACAGACCACTCCGTAGGGCGGATATGGAGTTCATGAAGGGCGAAGTATGCATAATTTGTATCTGCATCTCCGCTGTCTATGAGTTTTTTGCTTCGTTCGCCTTATCTTCAAGTGTTTCTGTAAATCCCTGAAATTTTTGTACCCAAGCGCAAAGTTCCTGATATTCGCCAGGACTGTCAACCATTGCATAAAGGAGATCTGTCGGTGTTTTTACACCATAAGAATCCTGCAGCTGCGCATTGTACAAATCCGGCTCTACTACAGATTCGGCAACCATATTCGCCAGATAATCCCGTGTCTTAAACTTCTGTCGGTACAGACCTGGCTTTCCGGTGACCTGAACATCTATTGTGCAGTTGTCACGCAGCTCTTCATTCTTTTTTGAAGATATATGCTTAAATTCCCACATCAACGGCTTTCCATCTTCATCCGTTAAAGATGCAGTTGGTGCATACTTTTCATTCGGTTTTACTGTTTTATTCTGTTTTAAAAATCTATTTAAGGTGGACATGTCTTTTTTCCTTTCTATTCTGTCTGATTGTTTTATGCATGGCCGATAACGTGCCCTGCATGGTTTTTCATTCTCTTTTCATTATTCGCTCATAAGGAACCCTGGAAGCTCCTTAAACATTTCCGGCATCAGGAAATCTTCAAATGTAAAATCCATTTCTTCGTCCAAATATTCCCCATCCGCATTAAATTTCGCCAGGACGCCACCGTCAATATTGCAGTCAATCAAGTCAATTTCCTGTCTGCCAGCGTCACTATTCGGGTCATCATTGATAATCTGCATATCAAAATAAACATCTACGCCGGTATCTTTATATCGCAGCATCAGCTCACGAAATACAGACGTATTATAATGGAAAGTTGCTTTTCCGGTGCCTTCCCAGCCGTTTGCTTTATTGCCGCGCCCTGTTTTTCCGAGAATCGGCACTTTTGTCTTTTTCTTCGTAAATTTTGCTTCCAGATCAATCGCCTGCATCAAATTATAACGCCGACCATCTATCGTTGCATAACACTCCGCCAGACCTGCATAAAGCGTATCTTTTGCGTGCATAATTGCATTTTGTTTTTCCGCCATTTTTTATTGCTCCTTTGCTAATAAATGGTAACTGTCATATAAAGCTTTGACATTGCATTCACAGGAGTCACAGCCATCTCAACCACAACCGCTTTCTTCGTGTCCCCCTGATATACAATCACATCGGTATCCTTAAAATTCTCAATCGCTCTTAGCTTTTGAAGCTCATTATTGATTTTAACCAAATCCATCCAAAGAGCATTGCGGCCAGGGTCATCATTCGGAACACGTCCAATGTATTTGTTTGCAAATACCAAAGCGTCATCGTTTGCAATCTGGTCACATACACGAATCGTCTGGTTATCTTTAAATACATCCCCAAACGTATCCGTTGTAGACACCATCGTATTAATATCATCTAACACTCTTACGTCTTCATTTACAGAATGAAAAACAAATTCACCTGCTTTAATCGCTGCGATCAATTCTGCCTGTGTGTAATCTGCTTCTACTGTATATTCACCGTCGTAAGCGCGGTTCTGCACAGACGCATTTACCTTGCAGCCGCCTTCTGCGCCCGTTGTCCAGTAAACAGCTGCGGCTTCATCCGGATATACCTTTTTCCCTGCATCATCTTTGTATACACCGTCCATACATTTATTCTTAATACTGATAACCCCAAGATAATCTGCCTTTGGATACTGATACAGGACAAGCTGGAATTTGATTCCCATTTCATCCCGGAGCCTTTTATTAAATGAGACGTACAGCCTTTTAATAATCTCATCGGTAGTGACAACACCCATTGTGTTATAAGCATAACTCTCAATTTTATCCAAGTAATTTTGGTAAGACGTCCCAGTGATTTCTCCATTCGTGCCACCGGATAACGCTGCGCCTGATACTGCTGCCAGTTCGAATTTCTTGAACTTTACATAATCATTGTCATCAAGCTCTTTCACATTTGCAACCGTCTGTGAATCCACCTTATCGATGCCAAAATAAGTAATTACATCCCACTGTGTATCATCATCCACATTTACTTTAATTGTAATTTTCAGATCATTGCCTCGTATACCCGGATATTTTGCCATAGCGTAATCATTGCTCGCTTTTTCACCGCCATTGTTTAACCGGTATGCATAAAGCACTTTTGCATTCATAAACAGGTCTCGAAGCCCTTTCATACTTTCATGCGTATATGGATATCCGAAAACCTTCTGTGTGCTTTTTTGAAAATCTTCATTGTACACGGTAAAAACTTCGTCTTCCGGTCCCCAATCAAGCGCAAGCGGCATTGTCACATAGCCCCTGTCTGATAATGTAGCCGTTGCCCTTGCCACAGACACGAAGTTAATATATGTACCAGGCAATACCTTATTCTGTGCAATAAATTCGCCGCCGCCAAAAGCCATTAGCCAGTCACCTTACCTTTCAAAAATTTATCCATAACTGCATCAACCTCATCAATCGTATATTCCTTGTCCTCTTCCAGCAATGCGTTAATCAGATCACGACGTTTTGTATATTTTTCCGATAAAAGAATCTGATCTTTGGTATATGTATTTTTTGCTGCTTTTTCCGTCTTTTTTTCTTCTGCCATATCGGCCACCTATCCTTTCTGTCTGAATGACTGCTGCAAGCTCTCCATTCTGTCATACTCTTTGCGTTTTCTTGTAAAGAAATTATAATTTACAAAAAAATGAAGCGCCCCATCTGTTATCTCAAAATGTGTATCACTTTTTAAAAATGATGCCCCATCCAGCGCCGTAACCTGTTCCAAACACATAAGCATACGCTCTGCGGTATCCAGGCATTCATGTCTTTTTGCCATATCTGTTACCGGAAAATATTGTATGGCAAATTGGTTCTGCCGCTTATATCGATGTGACGGATATAAGGAATCAGCTGCATTGATACACGTTATGAAGAAGCATGGTGTTTGCAGGTCTTGCGGCACTTCTTCAACGTATATGCTGTAGTTTTCTCCAAATTCAGCATCCAGAGCGAGACTGATTGCTTCCATAATGGTATTAATCATTGCAAATGCTCCCTAAAAAACTTCATAATCTTTCTTTCAAGCATGGCAGGTGTGGCCTGCCGTATTTCCTGTTCTGCAATTGTCATCATAAAACGCCCCTTCACCCAGCCCGTATGGTTTGCTGTCCTGTGTCCATATTCTACATAAGACGCATACTCTACCGGATTTATAATTTCTATTACCAAATATCCTCCGTATTGATGCACCGTCAAGGTATCCACGTATTGTTTTGCACTCCGCGAATGAAGTCCCTCAGCTCCGGAACCCTTCTGGCTGGCAGTCCACCCGCGCTTTAGCGTACCGCCTTTTTTTCCTGATTCCTTGGGATAATCACCCGTTGGCGTGCGTCTTATCACTTTTGCCAAAAGTTTTGCGGCGAGCTGCTTGACGCATTCCTCAAGAAAAGCATTTATTTCGGGTTCGCTGATTCTGTTCAGCCTTTCCTGCAGTTTTCTTAACTCTCTTAAGTCGAAGCTTCCCATTCTTCCCATATCATAACCACTTTTCAAATAATTCCAGCATTATCTCCTGGTGTGTCCGGTATGTTTTCGGAACGCCGCTTGCTGAATATTCCCCTCGTATACCGTTTTGTTCTACAATCACTTTAGAACCGGGCTTAATTATGACTTCCGAAGGCAGAAACAATTTTATTTCCTGTGATTTCTTTGCTGCTGTTTCTGTCTGCAATGCAGCGGATGCCTTTTCGAAAGATAAACGACATGGCTGGCCTTCTAAAACGACGATCTCTTTGATCTGCTTTATTTTCGTATGTGCGTCTTTTACCTGCCTACGCTCAACGACTGTACAGACGCCTTCATATAACTCTTCAAATTTACTTTTAGCCTGTGCCCTTGCCTTTTCGAAAGCTTTTACCATTGCAGCCTCCTATAATGCATCAGTTCCTTTTGTCCATATGTCATAAAATGGTTTATTAGTCTGTCAAGACGCTGCTCAGCAGTTAAACTTCCTTCCCCCGTCACAAAAACTATATTTGTATCGCCTTCCTGTATCTGCTTAACTGCGTTACCAAGGTCAAAACCAGTAAGATCATCCGGAGCAAATGTTTTCTTAAAAGTTAAAAATTCCCCAACGGCCATATCAACCGCAATACATTCCAGCCCCTTCGGTATGCAGGTCAAATGCGTTTTATTTTTAATGGAACTGCATACTTTTTCTACACAAAAATCAACAGCCTGCATATCTGTCGCTTTACATTCATAGCCGAGCTTTTCCAATCTTTCTTTTACCTGCTTTAGACCGAACATAAAACCCCCTATTCAATCGTTGCCATAAATACCTGATCTGCGCATGGAAAGGTTACAAGAGATGTAGCAACTGCTTTTATCCACTTTGCTACAGGATCATTTGTGGCATACTGTTCTATAATCACATTGCCAATTTCCGTAATGTCTACATCCGGCTTTTTCCGAAGCTCTAGTTCTTCTGTCGTCAATCCATACAAAGTTTCTCCAAGCTCTCCATCCGGAATAAAAGTAAAAGCGCTCTCGGGAAAATACCGTTTTGTAATATATTTGCCTTTTGTTGATAAAATTCTGAATTTTGCATCATATGTCGCAATCTGCGGCAGATCGAGCGATTTTAAAAAAGTATTCAGTTCTTTCCTGGACAATAACCGATCACTGTTTACTCCGAAAATCGCTTTCCTGATTGTTTCATCTTTCAGCATAATGTTTAAATTTTTCTTAGATGTCAGAATCCTTGTTGGTGTAAAACCAGTATCATCTACAATTTTATCTACGGCAGTATCTATATCTCCCAAAATATTCGGCGTACCAGATGACCAGGAGAACGATTTTTTATGTTCAGTCGGCACTCCATAATCAATACTTGCCTTGTAACCGTTTTCGTTAATGATAAGCTTTCCGGTAGCCAGCGCTTCACCTCTCATAGCTTCTACACGAGTCAGCACAGAATCCTGCAGTGTATCTACATTATTGTAGATTTTATCTATAGCCTGCTGTTCTTCCACGTCATTCCTTGGCTGCTCAATATAAATAATTTCTTTTTCCGAAAGTTTTCTCTTCCGTTTAATCAGCGCCAGCTCTGCAACATCATAACCGGCCGTTTCTCTCTGGTCAATTTCCGCTTCTGTGTCAAATGCGTGGATGGACGCTGACACAGGTAGATTATTTGCACCGCGAATCATCTTAATTTCAAGGGCTTCCGTTTTTCTTGACGGATATAATTCTTCTAAGATTTTTGGCTTCGGCGTTCTCGTTTTTGTATAGTCAATCAGTTCTTTATAGCTCAATACTTCTTCTAAAGTTGCCATTACTGCATCCCTCCACTGTCATCTTTTTCACTGCTATCCTTGCTGCTTCCTTCGCTTTCTGGTTCATCATTTCTAAATTTAATCTCTGGCAATGCTTCCCGAATTTTTTTGCCAATAGATGCGTTATATTCCACACCCAGAGATAGACGAGCGCCAATCACATACGCTTCTACCGCTATGCCTGCAGGTTGCGGGCCGTAGGTAACGTCTAACGCATCCATAAGAACGCCAACCGGCTGTTCGGAGAATTCTCCGCTGTTCGATACCGATACCACTTTTCCTGAAGCTGCAATGAGGCTGCCCTTATGCGCAATCTTTCTGCCTTGGTCATCCGGCTCGATTCCATCTGGGATAACTGTTCCTGTAAATGAAACTACTTTTTCCGAAGCTAAAAACTCATTTTCAATCGTTCTTTGTATCCCTGTCTTGTAATACATAGCTCCTCCTATTCTTCACTCCAAAGGCTGTTTGTAGCTTTCGATTTATCGGCTTCATTTTTCTTTGACGCATACTGCGCCGCATAACCCTCATTATGAGTCTCTCCATTCTGTGGTTTGTACGTCTGCTTTCGATTTGCACTGCTGCCAGGATTAGTATTATTCTCCGTGTCTCTAAACAAAAAGGCTTTTTCTTTTTGAATCGTTTTCATCTGTTCTTCAAGACCGGTCACTTTTCCATCTTCCGATAAGATCAGTTTGGAACGGTCAAACAAACCAACTGCAATGTCTTCATCATGCACCTTCCCGGCAACTGCAAGCTTGATCGCCGTTGTAAGTTTCAGTTCCTTCATTTCATTGTCATATTTTTCTTTCGCAGCTTTATTTTCATCTTGTAGCTTTTCAATCTGCTTTTTTAGCTCTTCGCTGTCACCTTCGGATTTTTTCAAATCTTCAAGCTGCTTATCACGGTCTTTTACTGATTTTTCTAATGCCTGCTTTTCTTTTTGAACTTCTTCCAATTTTGATTTTTCCACGTAGCCCTCAAGCTCTTTTTTAGACGCCTCTTCGGCTTTTACCGCCAACTCCTCACTGAGTCCAAGCGCTATAAATTCTGCTTTTTTCATATTCTTATTTATCCTCCTTTTACGCCACATATCATTTTACATGTAGCAAAATATTTGCATTTGATGTCCTATTTATGATTTTTTTCTGCTTCCTGAATCCCAAGTGTTTTCTCCCATTCCCTGTAAGTCATGTTGGCAGGCACATAATAGGTTTTTCCATCTTTTCCCCTCGCAGCACGTTTTCCTATCGTTTCAATATCATCCTCAAAATATGGTACCGTCGTAGTACGGCAGTATACATGAAACGGAGGCGCTGTTACACCAGCCTCATACTGTGACATCGGAAAATGCTGCCCATCCATATCTCTACATAAAGGAGATGTCTTGAAATCTAACGTAGCCACAATTTCATACTGCTCCACATCTAATTCCCGAAAGCAGTCCCCTTGCGCAACAGAACTAAAAAACGCTTTTTCTGTCATAACAAGCTTTCCTGCATTCACTTTAGATGTGTTCATTTTTTTAGCAATTGTTTGAATTGCCTTCTGTGGATCCTGTCCCAAGATGATATTTTGCGTTAATGCTTTGTTTAATTCACTTACCAATTTTCTGCGGTTGTCCCAAACTCTTTCACTAAAATTTTTTCCGTCTGCCGCCCAAGGTGTTTTGATAACCTTACTAATCGTCCTTTCATCTAAAGCAGCAAATTCCCATCCGATCCCAAACCCTTTTTGAATTTCAAATGCCGTATGATAATAGCCGTCTATGTAAATTTCACGCATGGACGTATCCAAATCGTCCAAAACATTTCCTGTCATTACTTCCAAGCTCTGCTGCAAGTGCAGCTTTAAAGCCTCCAAGCGACTGATGTGATATCTTGCAGACGCATTTTCAAGCTCTTTCATCCATTGTTGGTTTACTGCATTTTCTTTTCCATGCCGTATGTAATCCTTGACATCCCATTTAAATTCTTCGAGGTCTCTGCCCTGTAAAAGAATTCTTGCCCGCTGCAACGATATCTCGTTATTTTCTGCAAAACGCTGATACCAGATTGCGACTTTACTCTCAATTTCTTTCTGCGCCCGCAAATAATGCTTTTGGATTTCGTCATAACACTGTAAACCCTTTTTATTTTGCGATTCTTCAAGCAGTTTAAAACGTTTTCGCCAGTATTCACTACGGTTCATCCAAATCTCCTGCTTTCCTAAGTCTCGGAACTTTCTTTCATTTCATTTTCATCGTTTATAATCCCCTCATTCGTATTTTTCTTAAATGGATTATACAACTCAGCCGCCGCAGTTTCGTCCTCTTCTTCCTGCTTTATCTGCTGCAACTCCTCTTCCACATCATCCACCCATGGATGATTGGCAACAATGGTCCGTTTTGAAATCACGCCCGTACTCTGACTGGCAATAGTCGCAAGTTCTGCATCGTTACGAACAGACGTTCTCGCCCATATCTGTCTGACATTATCGAATTTGCCTCCCAGATAATGGCATATCGCTTTTACAAGACGGCTGAAACCACTACGAAACTCCGTTTCCATAAGCCCGGCTTTTAATTCCAGCAACGAATACAGATAAGAAAGCGCTACACCCGAACTGTTTCCAAAATTCTGCGGATCTGGATCAATTCCCATACCCTGCTCAAATATAGCTTTTCTTGTCATAGCCAGCATTTTTTCCCTTGCTTCTACTGGAATATCAATGGTCAAAGTGCTAAGCCCTCCCTTTCCGTCTTCATTACCATCCACCTTAATTGTTTTATATTTTTTTAATTTTTGCAAAAATTCAGAAAGGCTTTCCCCTTCGTATCCAGATAATATAAAAATGATTTCCTGAATGTCTTCAATATCATTTAAATAGCCGCTGTATACCTTGTCATACGTATCTATCAGTTCTTTGATATCATCTAAATCATTTCCGCACTCTGCATTATTGAAAAACGGAATAAAAGGAATCTCACCGAAATTGTGTACATATGCAACCGAGTCATCGAATGTGTTTGTCAATTCATATGTCCTTAACTCATAAGAATTATAAAATTGCAAAGTATCTATGGGCGCCCTGTTTTCTTTACAGTATGACCAACAAGTATTTACATCCCAATATTCATAAATGTTGTAAACCTTCCCATCATCATTTGTTTGATCGTACATCCGCAAAAACCCGGATAATTCTTTTTCAAGATCATTTGTCCATACCGGTATACACTGCTTGGAATCGACAACCGCATACTTGAATTCACCACGTTCATTTATCCAATAATGCAGCCAGGCAGTTACACAGTTCGATGCATTGATGCACAAGTTCTTACAAACCTTTGCAAAATCATCTCCTAAAATTTTTGAGACAGCTACATTTAACTCCTTTACCCCAGTGTCAAAGATCGGGGGTGATGTAAATAAATAAGAGGCTTTCTGATTTACCAGAATATTATAAAAATTACTTGGTATGCGGTTATCTGCCGAGTGCATCGGATTGTCATGCCCTGGCGCCTTTGTCCCACGGCTTAATATATCATTTTTCTTTCGGTAATATCGTTCAGCCCGCAGCGATTCCCGCACAAGTTTCCTATGCATGCGCTGCTGACGTTTTATAAGTTTTTTCATTACTTCGAGTTCCATTCTCAAAACCCCTTATTCTAAAAATGATACCCTTGCTTTTTTCTGCATATCCTCAGTTGCGTATCTCATTGCGTCCATTAAATGATTGAAATCATCAATGGGTCTGTTTATTTTCTCGCCCGTCTTTGGGTCGGTCATCCATGTATAATTAGAAATTTCCGTTAAAAAATTCACACATCTTGGGTGAGTGATTATATGGAAATCCTGCAAATAATCAATGCCATTATTTACACTGTCCTTACCTTTCCTTGCGCTGCAAATGCGTACCAAACCAAGCTCTTTGAGCCTTGCAATGCTTTTTGGCTCAGCCGACTCTGCCCTGATCTTTTCTTTGGCATATCCCATATTTGTAACTTCAAGGGCAATCGCTTCGTTACTCATACCCTTTTTATACATTTCATCAAATACCCATATGGTCTTTGCCGGCTCATCAATTAAACCACAAAATAAAGCAGAAGGGTCATTCGTATAACCAAAATCAAGTCCAAATCCAGACTTAACACTTTTCAAGCAACGAATTTCATCAATATCAAAAACTTTTTCTTCCCAGTTTTCATAAACAAGTCCGTCAACAATCCCCCAGTCACCAAGTCCTGCCACTTTATACCGTCTGGGATTTCGGACTTTCATATCTTCAAATTTTTTTAGGTCTGCTTCATCCAACCACTCATTACACATGTAATTTGTAGTGATAGCCAGTGTTTCATCATCCGGATTATCAAAAAACCGTTTCTTTATCCAATGATGCTCATTCCAAGGATTGAACGTAAGCGTACATTGTTTAAACAGTCCTGTTTCTTTTGGTATCGCTCCTCTGATCGATTCATCCAGCATATCAAAATCAGCTTCACTACTTATTTCATATGCCTCTTCAATCCACATCCAGCACAAATAGCCCTTCTCAGCTGTAATACTGGTCACTTTTAAAGGATCGTCCAGTCCCCTAAAATAAATTTTTTGACCTGTCGGTTTATAGGTTAGTTCCAAGGGACTTTCTTTTATTTCCCAAAATTCGTCAACACCAAGCCGATGAATCGCCCATTTCAATTCGGTAAAACAACTGTCTTTTAATGTTCTATATACCTTTCTGACTACAAGTGCATTTGCATCCTTGTATTTCATCATGCTTACAATGAACCACAACGCCGTTGTCTTTGACTTCTTGCTTGCCCTGCTGCCCTTGCATACACGGTAACGCCCGCGCCACTTCCAATATGTACCATAGCCTTTGCCAACAATATCCGGCAAATGTACATTACGACAATCAATCCTCGAGCTTATCATCTCCCGAAATTACAACTGGAATTGAACCAATTATATTAGAATCATTCTTCATGGAATATCCGTAATTTGACATCCATAATCCTGCAAGCTGTGATGGTATTATCTGCAATTCAAATTTTTTACGAGCGTCAACTTCACATTCCTCCCTCATGCGCGTAACCGTGTCAGCATAATGCTCATCATTTGCATAATTCTCATAAAAAGATGTTCTTGAAATTCCTGCAAACACACAAAATCCTTCAATTGTATAAGTTACGCTTCTTTTTAAATCTTTACTTACAAACTCAGAATTCTTAGAGCTAAAATCATGGGTAAGCACCATCTGGTTATCGCAATCCAGTTTAAACGCTTCCCACGCTTCTTCCAGCGCTTTAACACTTCTAAATTTTCTTGCCCTACCCATGCATGCACCTTCTTTCAGGAACTAAAAACAGGTTACAGAAAATGGCTTTCTGTAACCTGTTTTCTTGCTGCAATACTAACACACACCCATACTGAAAAAAAATGCAAAGATTATTTTATCATATGTTTTTTTTGAAATTCGCGCAGACCATGCTCATGAATAGCATATATATTTCTGTCAGAAAAGTTCAATGCTGCTGCAATCTGCTCATATTTTTCAAATCTTGCATACCTCCTGTACAAAACCTTTATCTGATTTACGTTGTTTAGATCATGGATCTGACAAATAATTATATGTTTCTGATTCATGAACTTTTCCAGCATATTGTCAATTTCCTCCTCAAGCGTAATCAACCTTCTGACCTTCTCCTCATATCCAGAACATGAATAAATACGATATGCATAATTTCTTTTCTGAAATATTTCAGGACATACAGTATTTTTAAATATCTTTCTTAAATCCTCTTTTTCTAAGATTTTCTGTCTGATGACCACATCCATCCGGTACAATTGCTGCAGGTACTCTTTCGCTGATATAATATCCGTATGTTCTTTATCTGCTTTCTTGCCATCTTTCCTAATTCTTTTTATATCTGCCCTCTGCTCACACATACTTCCGCCCTCCGCAATTTTTATTTGATATATTGCCTGAAATCAGATATAATATATCAAGCTATGGATGGGGGAGTTGCGAAAGCGCTCTCCTTTTCTATGCCAGACTCACAGATATCTTTCAATTGGGATTTGTTATGTGATATCAATTCTTTGCCCGATGCGGACTGCTGCCTGCATTCTAATTTTCTTTTTTATTTCTCTATTGTCTCTTTCTATCAACTTACTTACTTTTTCAGTAAGTCTTTCAGCTTTCCGTCTACGTATTATTCATACTTCTGTTTATTCCTTACGGAAATGAGTTTTTAAACACTGCTGCCACCTGTTCTATATGAAACGGATATTGCACTGCGGTATCCCCGGTCATTCCATCCTTTTTAAACACATCTTTTCATCAAAGTCCCACAATCCCCGTTTTCCTGTTGTCGGAAACGGACGCTCAAACAGCTCCGCCTCTTCAAATACCCATGCATACTGGTGTTTCGCGAAATATCCAAGTACATATTCCTGCATATGCTGTTTTCTCATAAGATCCTGTATTGCTTCATCCACAAACACGCAGTTTACAAGCTTTGCTTTTCCAATGATTGCACCAGTTGTCATTTTCGTGTCAAACACCCCGGCCTTGCGCATATACCTTTCCTCTAAAATCGTTTGCCGCAGGGCATTTGTAAAATCCTTTTTTCCTGCATGGATAAAAATTTCTCCCCTGTAATCGGTTTTCCACGGCTGCGTTTCGCAATGCTTTTTTCCTGAAGCAAGCAGTCACGCCCACGGCTGTAAAATTGTGATCGCTTTCAATCCTCCGCCTCCTCATAATCTTTCGGCTCTCATGCAGCCATTGTTTTCCTGCCAAATTGCATCTTTTCACTCGTTTTTTAGAGAATCCGAAACATCTACGAACGGATAAGACACTGTTTATATTCCTCCGTGTTTCGCCTGATCCATTCTGATAGAACGTCCGTTAACTGTTCTTCCAACAATTCCGGGTAAAGCGTCTGGTTTTCATCCGCTTCCAACGCTTGAAGAATCACTTCCCCAACGGCGTCCTCTATGCATTCATGCAGACGCATCCCATATTTTTTTACGATCCAGCTGTCAAAATCCGGATTTTTGCCCTCTTCCTGCGGCGGATATTCCGGGTCATCCCGTGTTTTTATCCGGTTCAGGAAATCTTTTTCGCCCTGTGGCGGATATTCCGGATCATCATATATTTCCATCTGCCCTGGTATAGCGGCCTCTTCTTTTTCCTGCGCCTCCTGGTTCTGCCGTTCCGTGGCTGTTTCCCCCCGTATCCGTTCCATATCTTCCTGAATGGTTTTGTCGTCTTTCGGGTTCTGTGCGTCTTTCCGGTCTTGCATATCCTTTCGATCCTGTGCGTCTTTTTGCCCTGCATCGATGTCTTTTAAATGCAGCTCCCCTTTCTGCGCATACCGCTCATACATTTTCCGCTGTTCCGCTTCCTCCAACCGGCTGATTTCATGCGCTGCGGAAATTCCGATGTTTCCTTTCTGCATTTCTTCTTTAAACGCGCCGGACAGGTTTTTGTCTATCGCTTCCATGCGGCCGATCTGCGTCTCGGATGTGTGCAGCATGTCCGCCACCAGTGCGCGGATGCGGCCGATTTTTATTTTATCCCCCTGCGGCCTTTCCCTGTTTTCCTCCGCCAGCGCTTTTTTATATTCCTGCAAAACGTCTTTTAATTCTTTTGCCTGTCGGACTTTCTCCCAATCCGTCAGTTCCCTTGCGGTGCTGTTCGTTAAGATTAACGTCAGCCGGTCTCTGATGCGGTCGGAATCCTTTCGAATGCGGCAAGGCACCTTTCTGTACGCTTCTTTCCCTTCGCTTACCAGCTTTAAGACAGCCAGGCGGCGCCTGTGTCCGGCTATGACCTCGTATTTCCCATGCGCTTTTGGTTTTACCGTCAGATTTTGCTCGATCCCGGAAAGCTCGATCGCCTCCGCCAGCCGGTCGATGTCATCGGTATTGTAAAAATTGTTCCTGCTTGGAATTAGGTCATCCACATCGATCATTTCCACACAAAAGGCATCCTGCGGCTCCGACTCCGCGTCCCCCTGCACTGCTGCCCCTTGGGATTTTGCGTTTAACAGACTGTTTAAATCAAACCCTTTCTTTTTCATCCATATGCTCCTCCGTGATTTCCGGCGTGTCAATGTACACAAAGATTGCTTCTGTCCAGTCTAACGCGTCTATTTTTTGTTTCATGATCTCAAGCGTCCGGGCGGGTGGCATGTCCTTCTGTATGCCGCATTCCGCATAATCAAAGAACTGTTCGAACAGATATGGGATATCCGGGCTGGCGCATTGGTCATAATAAAGCAGGATTTCCCCATCCTTAAGCGTTTTGTATTTATCTATGCAGCAGTTTCCCCATCTTCCCATCCAGTATCCTTTATCCTCCGCGATCTTCCCGTCTACCATCGCCACCACAGGAAGACCGCTATGCTCTTTTGTAAGCTTTAAAAACTCCCCAAAACCGTCCGGATGTTTCGACGGCTCCGTCTCTGTATGCCTGTTTTTTAATATCTCCTCTAAAACGTTTGTTTTTGCTGTATAGCTTCTGTTTAAAATCCGCTTTTCCACTTTGCGCAGCTCTCCCAGCATATTTTCCAGACTTGCTCGCATTCTCCCGTTTTCCTTGATCCACCGCATCACGGGTTCTGCTTTTGCTTTGCTGTCCTTTGCCTCCCGCCTGGTTTTGCGTATCGCCTGTAAAGCCTGCGCCATCCGCTCCATATCCGCGGCGCTGTCCTGGTTCAATTCCAGGCGGTGCAAGATATCCTGAGTCTGATTGTCCGCATCGATTTCCATTTGTGAAGCCACGCTGTAGGTTGTCTGGATATCTCTTAAAAAATTTAAAAATCCCGCCACGCATTCGCTGTTTTGCTTCCATCCGTTGTCCATCTTTACCCCTCCATATATTCTTTCACAAATGTTTTGTAATCCTTTGCCGCCCCGGAACGCGGAGAATATTCCACAAGGCTTACGTTTGTAAAAGTCACTTCGTCCGCTTTTTCCGTCCTGCGGATGTGCGTCCCAAACACCGGATAGCGCTGGTTTTGCAGCCACGCTTCCCCCTGTCTGCACACTTCCCGGTTATAATACATGGTCACCAGGCAGCCTTTGAATTTCAGTTTTGGGTTCAGTTTCTTTGCGTTTTGCATCTGCTCTTCCAGTTCGTTCATGCCGTCAAACGCATATCCGTCGATCTTGATCGGTATAATGACTTCATCCGCTGCCGCAAGGACATTTATCACAGATACATTAATGTCCGGCGGACAGTCCACAATGCAGTAATCATAGCTGTCAGAAACCTTTTCCAGCTGCTTTCTTAAAATATGCGCCTGCTCCCGCTCTTCGTCTTTCGCAACCGCGAGGTTGGCTGTCAGAAGATGCATGTTTGCAGGGACCGCATGCAGATTTGGATTCTGCGTCCGACGGATGACGTCCGCCATTTCCGCTTCCCCGGTAAACACGTCTGCAATGCTCTTTCCGTCGTATCCCCATACGCCGCACGCTTTGGAAAGATTCCCCTGTTTGTCATTGTCTATGACCAGCACGCGTTTGCTGTAGTCATTCGCCAGTATGTAAGCCATGTTTATGGCTGTCGTTGTCTTTGCGCAGCCGCCTTTCATATTGATAATTGCGATTGTTTTCATTGCTCCCGCCTCCTGTTATGCTTTGATTTTGATTTCGCTATGCATGTTTTCCTTCCCACTGCATTGCTTTGCTTCCTGACGTTAATAACGGTCCAGAAAATGTACGGCTCCGTCATAGGACACCTGATGCTTCGTAAGATCCTCCGCCTTTAAATACTGCCTTCCGTACAGCGTCTTCATGTCCCTCCAAACTTTCCATGGAACAAAAAAGAAATCGTCCCGGATATTCACGCATACGCCGCACAGTGCTCCCAGGCTGTCATGCTTTTCCAAGGCGTCCATTTGCGTATCCGTCAATGCGCTTCTCATAATCCTGTCTTTCGTCGTCCGTTTCGCTTCAAACACCACGGACCTGCCGCCGTAAAGGGTGCCTTGAAAGTCCGGCTGTGCGGGCGCATGGAAACGTCCCGTAAAAACGCCATTTTTCCCTTTCTTTGACACACGGAACGGTTCCGGCGTTTTATCGATCTGCGCGATTCCACGCTCCCGGTACAGCTTGCAGCCTGCCAGGATTTCTTTTTCAAAGCGCTGCCCGCTCGCATTGCTCTGCCGGTTCTTGTACTGCTGCATCAGCTTTTCTTCATCGATACACCTGTTTTGGGACTGCTGCCACTCTTCCCATTCTGTTTTTGTGTCCGAATCGGACACAAATTTATTGTTTTCTTTCATATCTCTCCTCTTGTTTTTAATTCCTGCAATGATTGTCTGTTCCCCCAATATAAGCTGCAGGCATTCATTTAACCTTTAGCGCAGTTCATCTAAGCGCGTCTCTTTCCCTGCAAATGCGCTTACAAGAATGTCCACCATTATTTCAGACGCCACGCGCATGGTTTGTTCCCTGCTGATGAGATCATTGTTCCTTTTCTTTTTCTCTAAATTTTCCGTATTCGTCCCTTTTCCGCTATTGTTTCATATTTTTTCTAAGATTCTGTTTCTGGCCCATGTTCTATGATGCAAATATTCTTTCCATGTCTCTTTTTTGTATATTCTTCCGTATATATACCGATTTGCAAATTCAAGCTGCGCCTTATCCGGCCTGATCCCAAGCCTTTCATTCCTCTCTGCCTGCGCATACAGATTAATGTTTTTATGCCGCTTTAACTGCTGCACCCTGTAATCCGCTTCATCCAAATCTTTACGCACTAATATGTACACAAAAATCCTGTATGGCTTTATTCCCCTTGCGCCCAACATTTTTATCACATGGTTAATGCTCTCTACCTGGCTGATCGTATCGCAAGAAAACCTTATATATTTTATCCAGTCCAGCCTTGCTATGATGTCCGCTATGTCTTCCGTAACCAGCCGCGCATCCATTCCCTGATTCAGGTCTATCCGGAAGCCTTTGCCTATCATATCTTTCAATTGTCCGATTCCAAATCCGCTTGCCAATATGTTGTTATCCATAAGCACTAAATCAGGGGTGTCGAACCTGACCAGCTGCTTCCATTTTCGATATGGCTTAATATTTCCTTCTTTCTGCGGCACTAAACACCACGGGCATTTTCTCGGACAGCCTCTTGTGATATATCCTATTGCATAATTGCACTCTGGATAGATTGTATAATCCGGATACATTTCTTCTATTTCTTCCGGCAGGCTGCTATCCACACAGTATCCCGTCCCTCCTTTTACGGTATTCAACGGCAGGCTGCCGTTTTCTTTTGTAAAGTCAAAGATTTTGGAAGAATAAACCCTGTCGTATGCTTTGGAAGCATCCCACCATTCTACCGTATCTCCTTTTTGTTTATGATAAGCTGCTATCTTCATAAGCGCATAATTAGGAAATGTTTTTTTCTTAAAATGTTCTTTTTCGCTATCATGAATTCCAATCGTCATTTCTTTCACTCCATACGCTGTAATGTAATATTATATTGCTGTGAATCATTCCGTATAAATTATTTTTCCCTATGCCTCGTATGTGCTTGTATTTGTCTTTATCCTTTCCACCTTTGCATTTCCCTTCGATGTGACGGTCATCTTTCCCTTAACGCCGTTTCCAATGTCTATGGCAATGCTTTTTATAAAGCCTTCGCATATCGGATAGACGGCTTTGTGCAGCAGTTCAACCGCCGCATCTGGAACTGTGACGATTTTATTGTCTTTTCCGAACAGAAGATCAATGCGATCGTTTGTCCTTTCTTTTTGCCCTTTCTTATGCGCGTAGATTCGCGCGTCTAAACATTCACAGGTTTCGGTCGCAAGTTCGTCTATGTCTTCCCGTCCCCATTCCTCCAGCGCTTTGCGCGTTGCCGCCTGCCCGCAGAATTTACAGCTTCCGGTCGCTGTCACAACTCCCCCGCAAGACTCATTTTCTCTTTTCTCCACCTGCTGATACAGCATCCTCTTCACTCCCTCCGCGCAAATTGTTTAATTTCGCCATGATCTCCTCCACTTTTTTGGTTCCAACGCCCTTAATTTCCATTAAAGCCGACGCAATGTCAGACATTTTGATTTGTGGCTCCGCCGCCGTTTTTCCGTCTGCGTATCCTTCGTGATACGCCTTGTAAATGAAGCCTTCCATTTGCTTATGATCCATGCGTTTTATTCTTTTATATTGCTCCCTGTTTAGATTTAACCTTTTCTTCATAAATGTAAATGCCTCCTTATTTTTCTTTCCTAAATGCATCTAGCAGTATGAATAATTTTTCATCTTTCCCAAACACTATAGCTGCAAAATACAGGAACACGATTCTTTCCGCCTGTTTACTGTTTTTAAACGCTTCAAATGCGCCATTGTACAAATAAGCCGCCTGCCTCCCGATTTCTGTGAATGCTTTTTTCTGTTCTTCGTTCATGTCCCGCCTCCTGTTATTCTCTGAAATGGATTGCATATAGAAATGTCTAGGCCGCTTATTTGCTTTTCATAAGTTTTTCTGTCTTTACTAAGCGGCTTTCATAATTCACGCATATTTTCATTTCATTCTTTTTAAGATTCGTATTTGCAAGCCGTCTAAATCTTTCAACTGCTTCCTTTCTTTTTTCCTTCATGCTCGGTTCCTCTTTTGACTTTTAGTCTTCCATCCTTTTATCGAAGGATTTGCAAGCTCCGCCATCCGGATCATATACAAGGCTTGCGCTCCCGAAAGTTTCTTTGAGTTCTTTCAGGCAAAACCCGTAAACGGTTTTGTTCTTTGTTATTTTTGTTGGCGCAAGAAGCCCGCTGTAATTTTTGCATTGTCTGCACCCGTTTGTCATTTCCTTTTTTCATCCTCCGAATCAATGTTTGCGTCTGTCATCTGTTCGATCCATTCTTTATATTGTCCCGCTTCATAGATCAGATCGTCTAATAGCGGAACTATGGATTTTAATTTTCCGGCGTCTTTCTCTTTGAATATTTTTTCTCTGCGCTCTGCGATTTTATCTGTCGTTATCTGAATATCCAAATCATAATCCAGCGCAATATCATGTAATTTTGACAATTCCTTCCTCTGTCCGTTCCGCCTGCTTATTTTTCTTTTTGGCCCGCATCCTCGTGTTCCATTTCTTTCAATGGGCACCAATCCTGTACCTTGTCTCTGGGATATGGATAATCTATACATCTTCCGTTCCCCCTACACGTCATATCTGTATAGGCATCTGAAAATAACGGACACTTATGACAGCTATCCGGTGTGTCGATCGTCAATATTGATTTGCTCATTTATTTCCCCCGTTCCTTTAAGTCCTCATATTTCTTCGTCCGTGGCTTTTCCCAGCCCTTTGTTTCCAGTATGGGCTTTCTCCATTCCTTTCCCAAATAACAAATAATCTGCTGAAACGTTCAATGCTTTGCATAACCTCATCAATGTTAGCGAATTTGGCATGCACACCCCATTTGAATAATCCCGCAATGTTTTCCTTGCCACGCCTACTTCCCCAGCCAGCGCCTCCAAAGTTTTCCCGCTCCTATAGATTTCATTGTGCAGCCGCTCTACGAACTCTGGCGGTGCATAGCACTTAACCATCATTTAAGCTGTCCACTTCCTTTCATTCTTCATATTCTCCATTTCCTTACATTCTGCCAGTTTCCTAACGGCCTTAGTTTGATCTGCATCCACACTATCCATCCCATTTCACCTCGTATCGTATACTGGATTCCACCCTTTCTGTTTCGCATACTGGTTTAAATCTTCCTGTGCCCGGTCAAATGTTTCTCTCCGTTCCATCCGGCGCATACCTTTCCATCCTGTATTCCCTTTATGTTTATCATCCTGATAACGCCCCTTGAATGTTCCAGCTAAATCGCCCATAACCTTATATTTCCATCCCCGCGCATCCGTCCAGACAACAACAAAATCACACACCGTTTCTTCCGGCTTTCCCGGACCTGCAGGGCATATTCTTCGTTTGTCATTTATCTGCGGGCACATGCAGCACCTAATTTCCCTTGCTTCCACTATATTTTCCTCCTGAAACAACTTCAAACTTATAGCAACCTAAAGCACAGCGCGTATATTTTTTGTTCTTCCGTCAATCCATTTAACATTTTTGCAAATTCCATTTGCGGCATTATCTTTATTTTTATTTTCAATTGCCATAAAAATAAAGACATTTCCCGCACCGCCTTTATTAATAAATCAATCTCTTTCATATACTGGCGCCTCTCTACCGCATAAAACAGGTCTTCGCGCTTCTCCCCGCGTTCTGATCTCGCATTGCTCCAACCCTAAAATTACATAGCCTTCCTTGCAATATTCCGGATCGGACATAATATAAATAATTTTGTGCAATGTGCATTTTCCGGTGTATTTTTCGCCGTTCCATTCATTCAGCGCCACATAATCGCCGGGGCTATATGGGCGGTCATTCTTTCTTGCCTCAAACCCCTTTATGCCCGCTGCTGCCGCCTCAAAATATTCCGATTCTGTTTTTAATGCATGGATCATAATCTTTCCTTCTTTCCAAATAGTATTAATCGCCCGCAAATGCTTTCCGCTTTGTAGTTAGCTTATCCATTCAACCACCTTTATTAACTCCCACTCCGCAACATACAGAACAAAAGCTCCGCTATAGCCTTTTTCCTCAACTGTAAGCGCGGACGCCGCATTGCGTGCAATTTCCATTCTGTATCCGTTGCTATTTCCGTCGGGTTTTCAAATTCCTCATATATTTCAGCGTTTGTGTTTCCAATATTTTGCGGTATTGGAACCAGAACGCCTATGCCGTTTGGAATTTCCCGCATAACCTCTTTGTATGCAATCATAGGCATTACAAAGTAATTCTTTTCGCCTATAAAATTCCTGCCAAAACCGCTTTTGAAATCAGCCTTGCAGCTCTTTACCTCATAGCAGATAAAAATGCCTTTTTCAATTCCACTTACGCCGACAACTCCCGCCGGTTCAAACTGCATGAAATCCACGCGTTTTACATCTGTTGTTCCGTAATCAATGCTGACCTCGCTCGCCCAGTATTTTCCGAAAAGCCAATCTGTTTTGAGTAAATCACTCAAAAATTTTGTTGTTTCTTTTCTGTCCATTCAACCACCGCCCGTATGTCATTAATTTTGCTTAAAATAAGGACATTATATTAAGTCCAAGAACAGAAGCCGGATAGTGTCTGACTGGAAATAAAAAACATTCTTCTTGTCTCTTTTTTGCTTCTTCCAATCTTTTTTCATATTCCTTCCTTTCGACTTTACGTCGTTCCAGCAATTCTTTTCCGCTGTAATGCCGTTGCCCTCTATGATGTTTTCTTTTCATTTTCTAACCTCACCGATTTCATTTAATGCCGCCGGCTTTTACGATTTTTATTGCTAATTCTTTTGTTAACACCGGCTTTTCATCCACATAACAGACGATTCCGTCATCATCTGTACTTGATTCTTCCAACCGTTCCACAACCTTATCCACGTCATAGGCGGTAGGCTGTCTTGAAATCATATTCAGCCAATCAAACGTATCTGAATTTTCCGTTATTGTGTTTCTAAAATCTTCCATCAATTTATCAATGTCAATCAGTTTCATTCTTTCTTTGCCTCCTTCCATTTCTCAACAAACCACTTAATTATCCCAATCTAAAGCTTGACCGCAATTATGGCAATATGGTTAAATAGTATCTCCATATCCAATTATCTAACCGCAAACAGGACAAATTAAATAGTTTCACACAGATTATATATTCCTGTAGTTCTGCATGTCACGTCATGCCGGATCGCTTCTTCTGCAAAATAATTTTGCAGGTATGCCATTGTCCATGCCATATGGCATATGCACCCGCCTTTTTCCAGGCTGTTAAGGCAGAAATGTCCGCTATTCTGTTGCAAAACTCTGTATTTGGTTCCGTTAATTGTTATGAAATCTTCTATTTTCAAAATTTCCTCCATAATCTCCCTAATCTACCAGTACACCGCAGTCTTCCGCCTTTATCCAGCTTTTACACCCCTGCTGAAATACATCCTTTACCTCATGATTGTCTATGTCGTAAACGTCTTTCATGCTTGGATGATGTTCTGAATAATTCGCGCAGGTAAAGCATATCTTTAATGCATCCATGTTATCCTTCCTTTCCACAATTCCCCTCAAATCCCCTAATTGTATTGTACAGAAGACTTGAGGGGGAGTTGCACCAAGTTATTTGTGAATCAATATATCAACTATACTCTGAATATCTATTACTGCGTCTGGTTCTCTTTTGTCATAATCTTTTCCACAACGCTTGATTGTTGCTTTTCCATCTTTGGAAAATTCAACATCGTAATATTCTTCAGGACTTCTATCTATGAAATATGTTTTTGTGATTCTGCAAAAGATATTGTAAAATTGTTTTCCTCCATTTTCTTTTAGCCTTTCTATATAATCATATTTCCATCTTTCGCAATGCCTTAACAGTCCATCTGCTATAAGTTCTGGAAAATTAATAGAGGGCGGTTGATAATCAAATATTGACAACTGTTTATATTCCATTTCACTTCCCTATCCTCCTTATCAAACAAACTATAAAAATATCTCCTAATCAGATTCACTTTCAAGCCATTGTCATCCTGCCTGTTTTTCTGATGTATCTATACACGTTATCGCTGAGGAATTCCTCTTTGTCCAATT
>CAJUBQ010000043.1 GCA_910584595.1 uncultured Eubacterium sp. | reverse complement strand
GCGCCTTTAGCTGCTGGCGTTAAGCCAGGGCGAACCAGGCGGCGCGTCCGTTCGGTACCATAGTGTAAATGCAGAATGCTTAGGGATTCTTACATTCTGGAACAGGAACAAGAAACAAGGGCAGCTCCCCACCATCCGGCGTCCGGTAATCCGGAAAAAGCAACACTTTGTCTAAACTGTTGCTTAGTTACTTGTCCACCCCCGTGAATGTAACTTATACAATTATGAAAACCATTCCATACCATCTATTTCCATTGCAAAACTTTCTTTCAGCGTGTATAATTTCAAATATATTACAGGATTTCTAGCCATTTCTGTAATGATAAAGGATACAGAAAGAAAGGAGAAAAGAAAAATGAAATTTAAATTTGTATCTGTTTTGCTGGCATTATGTACAGTAGCAGGCTCTATGACAATGCCGGCTTTGACAGAAAATGTACAAGCTGCACAGACAGAAAACAGTGTACAGACAGAAGAAAACGCTTCTGCGAAAGAAGATGCGCTGGAGGATTATGAATATAAGATGCTTGAGGACAATACGGTAGAAATTACTGGTTACAAAGGGACGGATACGGTATTGGTCATTCCGGATTCAATCGAACAAAAACCGGTAACAGCGATTGCGGACGGCGCATTTTCTGAATTAGAAAACGTGGAAAGCATTACGATTCCAAAAGGAGTGACTTCTCTGCCGGATTATGTATTTGCTTATTGTGACAGCCTGGAACAGGTTATATTTCCAGAAGGATTAAAAACGATTGGCGAAAGTGTCTTTACCGGGTGCAAGAGCCTCAAAAGCCTTACGCTGCCTGACAGTCTGAGAGATATTGATTTTTCTGCGTTTTCAGGCTGTACGGCCCTTTCCGATATTACGTTTCCAAAAAATCTGGAATATGTCGGACAAGATGCATTTCTTAGATGTACCAGTCTTAGGAATGTAGTGTTTTCAGAAGGATTGCATCGGATTGGAGAAGGAGCTTTTAAAAATTGCAGTAAATTGGAGAAGATAGAGCTGCCGCTTAGTATCAAAGAAATTGCAGCAAATGCGTTTACCGGCTGTGATAATCTGAAAACGGTCAATTATGCAGGCAGTAAGTCAGACCGTAAAAAAATGCGGCTGATTGGTGAAGGAAATGCGCCTCTGCTGCAGTCTGCCATCACTTATGGCAGTACCGGAAAAACGGAAAGATTTGCACCGAAAAAGGGAGCGCAGATAAAGGCAGGCAGTAATACATATCAGGTTAAAACGGATGTCTCTGAACTTGCGTTTGTAAAGACTACGAATAAAGCGGCAAATATTACCGTTCAGGATTATGTAACAATAGACGGGATTTATTATACGGTTGCATCTGTGACTAAAAATGCATTTCAGAATAACAAAAAAATCACAAAGGTAACGATACAGGGAGATATCAAATCGATTGGAAAATCTGCATTCCGCGGATGTTCAAAACTGAATAAGATTGTAATCCGCTCGTATCGGCTGGAATCGGTGGGAGCAAATGCATTCAAAGGCATTTCATCAACTGCGCAAATCAAAGTTCCTGATTTACAGTTAAAGGAATATAAAAAGATATTGAAAAATAAAGGACAGGGAAGCAGAGTAAAAATTGTAGCTTATTAATACTTTACGAAGAGGATACCAAAGGGTATCCTCTTTACGTATATCCTTTTTATCTGAAATGTTATATAAAAAATTCCTGATTTTCAAAAGTATTTATCAGGGAAAAACGAATAAAAATAAAGAAACAACGGTTTCTGTTTATGTAAAAACAAGTGCGAAAAATCAGGTCCGCAAAAAAGGTTGAAAAAATCTTTCTGATGTGATACAATCCATACAATTTAGACATTGATTCCAACGACCAAAAAAGAGAAGTTCTCTTTTTTTTTTGCCAGGAAGAAAGGATGAGACGATGATAAAAGCTTTTCTGATACTTGAAGACGGACATGTGTTTGAAGGAACGAGTATAGGTTCCAAACGGGAGGTCATTAGCGAGATTGTATTCAATACCTCTATGACTGGCTATCTGGAAGTGCTGACAGATCCTTCCTATGCGGGACAGGCAGTTGTTATGACGTATCCGCTGATTGGGAATTATGGTATTTGTTTTCATGATATGGAGTCCCAAAGACCGTGGCCGGACGGTTATATTGTAAGAGAATTGTCCAGAATGCCGAGCAATTTCCGATGTGAAGGCTCGATACAGAATTTCCTGGAAAAGCATGATATTCCGGGAATTGCGGGTATCGATACACGTGCGCTGACTAAACTTTTGCGTGAAAAAGGCACGATGAATGGAATGATTACGACCAGGGAATATGATTGTGTCGAGGAGATCCTTCCAAAAATAAAAGACTATACGGTTGGGGATGTAGTAGAAAAAGTGACCTGTACGGAAAAAAAGGTTCTGGAGGGAAACGGATATAGAGTAGCGCTGCTGGATTTGGGAGCAAAAGATCACATTGCAAAATCACTGCATGACAGAGGTTGTGAGGTTATGATTTATCCGGCGCATACGACAGCAGAAGAAATACTTGCGGCCGCTCCGCATGGAATTATGTTGTCCAACGGCCCGGGAGATCCAAAGAGATGCGCACAGATCATTCAGGAAATCCGTAAGCTTTATGAAGCAGATCTTCCAATTTTTGCTATTTGTCTTGGACACCAGCTGATGGCGCTGGCGGCCGGAGCGGATACGTACAAATTAAAGTACGGTCATCGTGGCGGCAACCATCCGGTCAAAGATTTGGAAACGGGAAGAGTCTATATTACGGCACAAAACCATGGTTATGTGGTTGATGCGGATGCATTGAGTGAGCAAATTGCGGCGCCGGCTTTTATCAATGTAAATGATGGTACGAATGAAGGGCTTAAATATACCGGAAAGAAAATTTTTACGGTGCAGTTTCATCCGGAAGCATGTCCGGGGCCGCAAGACAGCGGGTATTTGTTTGACAGATTTTTGGAAATGATGGGAGGGGACAGATAATGCCAAAGAGAACAGATATTAAAAAAGTATTAGTCATCGGCTCCGGACCGATTATTATTGGCCAGGCGGCAGAGTTTGATTACGCAGGTACACAGGCATGCCGTTCCTTAAAAGAAGAAGGTCTGACGGTATGTCTTGTCAATTCGAATCCTGCGACGATTATGACAGATAAAGATATTGCAGACCAGGTCTACATTGAACCGCTGACGGTGGACGTATTAAAACAGATTATTTTAAAAGAAAAACCGGATAGCGTGCTGCCGACGCTTGGCGGACAGGCAGGACTCAATCTTGGTATGGAACTGGCAGAGTCAGGATTTTTAGAAGAAAACGGTGTAAAGCTGATTGGCACAACGGCGCAGACGATTCGAAAAGCGGAAGACCGTCTGGAATTTAAACAGACGATGGAAAAAATCGGTGAGCCGGTAGCTCCTTCTCTTGTTGTGGAAGATGTGCAAAGCGGTATTGATTTTACGAATACGATCGGTTATCCGGTTGTACTGCGGCCGGCTTATACACTTGGCGGCAGCGGCGGAGGAATCGCGCATAACGAGCAGGAGTTGACAGACATTCTCAAAAATGGCCTGCGCCTTTCCCGTGTCGGACAGGTGCTTGTGGAACGCTGTATAGCAGGATGGAAAGAGATCGAATATGAAGTCATGCGGGATGCAAAAGGCAACTGCATTACAGTCTGCAATATGGAAAATATCGATCCGGTCGGTGTGCATACCGGAGATTCTATCGTTGTGGCGCCATCACAAACGCTGGGGGATAAAGAATATCAAATGCTCCGTACTTCTGCGCTGAATATTATTTCGGAGTTAGAGATCACAGGTGGGTGCAATGTACAATATGCGTTGAATCCGGATTCGTTTGAATATTGTGTCATTGAGGTGAATCCACGTGTCAGCCGTTCTTCTGCATTGGCTTCCAAGGCGACGGGTTATCCGATTGCAAAAGTTGCAGCAAAGGTTGCGGTCGGCTATACACTGGATGAAATTAAAAACGCAGTAACTGGCAAAACGTATGCCAGCTTTGAACCAATGCTGGATTACTGTGTCGTAAAGCTGCCAAGACTGCCGTTTGATAAATTTCTGACGGCTAAGCGGGCGCTGACGACGCAGATGAAGGCAACCGGAGAGGTAATGAGTATCTGCGATAATTTTGAAGGAGCCCTGATGAAAGCGCTGCGCTCGTTAGAACAGCACGTGGACAGTCTGCTTTCTTATGATTTTTCATCTTTGTCGGAAAAAGAACTGCTGGAACGCATGAAGATTGTTGACGACCAGAGGATTTTTATCATAGCGGAGGCGCTGCGCAAAGGCATCAATTATAAAGCGATTCATGAGATTACGAAAATTGACGAGTGGTTTATCGATAAAATAGCAATTCTTGTAGAAATGGAAGAGCGTCTCCAAAAAGAAGAGCTGACGAAAGAACTGCTGAAAGAAGCAAAGCGGATGGAATTTCCGGATACCGTGATTGCAAGACTGACCGGAAAGACAGAACGTGAGATTCATGATTGGCGGTATACAGAGGGAATTACGGCAGCATTTAAGATGGTTGATACGTGTGCGGCTGAATTTAAAGCTGAAACGCCATATTACTATTCGGTATTTGGCAGCGAGAACGAAGCTGTCTGCACGAATGACCGAAAAAAAGTACTGGTACTTGGCTCCGGGCCTATCCGCATCGGCCAGGGTGTGGAATTTGATTATTGCAGCGTTCATGCGACATGGGCATTTGCAAAAGCAGGTTATGAGACGATCATCGTAAACAATAATCCGGAGACGGTCAGCACTGACTTTGATATTGCAGATAAGCTATATTTTGAACCGCTGACACCGGAAGATGTGGAAAATATTGTAAAGATAGAAAAACCGGACGGCGCAGTCGTCCAGTTTGGCGGTCAGACAGCGATTAAACTTACGCAAAGCCTGATGGAGATGGGCGTGCCGATTCTTGGTACAGCGGCAGAAGATGTAGATGCGGCTGAAGACCGGGAACTGTTTGATCGGATTTTGCAGGAAACGCACATCCCCCGCGCAGCAGGAGACACTGTTTTTACCGCGCAGGAAGCAAAAGAAGTCGCAAATCGCCTTGGCTATCCTGTTTTAGTGCGTCCGTCCTATGTGCTTGGCGGACAGGGGATGCAGATCGCATATTCCGATCAGGAGATAGAAGAATTTATGGAGGTTATCAACCGTTATTCCCAGGAGCATCCGATTCTTGTGGATAAATATCTGATGGGCAAAGAGCTGGAAGTAGATGCAGTCTGCGATGGAACGGATATTTTGATTCCGGGCATTATGGAACATATCGAGCGCACCGGAGTTCATTCCGGCGATTCGATTTCTGTCTATCCGGCGTCTACGATCAGCGATACCGTACGCGAACGCATTGCAGAATATTCCGCAAGACTGGCAAAGGCTTTGCATGTAAAAGGGCTGATTAACATTCAGTTTATCGCGGTCGATGAAGAAGTCTATGTGATCGAGGTAAATCCACGATCTTCCCGTACGGTGCCATATATCAGCAAGGTGACAGGAATCCCGATCGTAGATCTGGCGGCAGAGGTTATCATCGGAAAGAAGATCAGAGATCTTGGGTATGAACCCGGACTGCAGCCGGCAGCGGATTATTTTGCAATTAAAATGCCTGTATTTTCATTTGAAAAAATCCGTGGCGCTGAGATCAGTCTCGGACCGGAGATGAAGTCAACCGGAGAATGTCTCGGCATTGCAAAGACGTTTGACGAAGCTTTATACAAGGCATTTCTCGGGGCGGGAGTCGTACTTCCAAAGCATAAGCAGATGATTATTACGGTGAAAGATGCCGATAAGCCGGAAGCTGCAGAAGTAGCAAAGCGTTTTGAGGCGTTGGGCTATCGGATCTATGCGACCAGAAGTACGGCAAAGTTTTTAAATGCGCGTGGCGTGCATGCGCTGCGTGTAAAAAATATTCATCAGGAGTCGCCAACGATTATGGACTTGCTGCTCGGCCATAAGATTGACCTTGTGATTGACACGCCTACGCAGGGCAGGGATAAAGGCAGAGATGGTTTCCTGATCCGGCGGGTGGCAATAGAAACAGGCGTACACTGTATTACGGCCATGGATACAGCAAATGCGCTTGTGCGCAGTCTGGAAGCTGCGCATGAGGAAATGACGATGATAGATATCGCGAAGATAGGGTAAAATTTGGGAATCACAAATGAATGAAATGTATTTTACGGAAAAATGATAATAGAGCCGATGCCAGAGTTTTGTAATGGCATCGGCTTTTTTTGTTATGCCTGTCTCTGCATTTTCTTTTCAATTTGAAGCTTCTTAAACTGATATTTTTTTACCATTTTAGAACTGTTCTCATCAGTGGTAAACTGTTTCAGTGTTTCAGCATCCATTTTCACACGGTTATCCATCGTATGCATGACATCTGCAATCTGTATCGTCTTATTCACTTTAGGATTGCTTAAATCAAGCACCTGGTTATCTCGAAAGCACAGTACCACCGGATGGTTAAAGTCGCGTTCGTTTGTTTCAAGCACGAGACCTTTATCTCCGTTTGTCAGATCGACACAGCATCCGACTGGCATAATATGAATACATTTTGCAAGTGCGGATACGACATTTTGCGGATAAGATTCCGGATGGTCAATCAGATAACGGATAGCCGAAATCTCAGAATTTGGTTTTCTGCTCAGACTCATTGCAGTCATACGGTCAAATTTATCCGCCACAGTCAGAATGGAAGTGCCGGTCAGCCATTTGCTGCGGTCCACTTCATCGCCTTCTGCGCGCCCTGCTCTTATCATCTGTGTAACCATTGCCAGAGAATCCGATGGGATATTGTAAGGGTTTGTGTCTGCATGAAGCAGTGCAAAAGCTTTTTCCCGGTATTTGGTAATCGTCGTGTTTTCAAGATCTGTAATATCTTCACCTTTTTTCATAATTTCAGCAGGAACGTACAGATAGCCGAAATCGTATAAAAAGGCAGCATGGACAATGGAAAGCAAAGTACTTTCTCTTAAACCCATAGCATGGCCGATCATAGCGGAAATAATGGCAACGCCGACAGAATGTTTGTATACAAAATCGGTATTGCTTCGAATGGTCTGGGTAAAATGTACTTTGTGGTCTAAGGCGCCGAAGTGATCCGCTACATCTTTGGCAAGGCTTGGAAGATCCGTCGGCATCTTGCCTTTGCTGATATTTACCAGACTATCACGCAGACGGAACATGTAAAATGTCTGGAGCTGTTCAAATTCCTGCTCCTCTCTTGTGATTGGCGGGAGCGGTTCAGCCGGCTCCAAAATAAAAATGCCGATCAGTCCGAAATTTGTCAGATTTACAATGTTTTGTACGGTCAGTTTGGTATTGCGGTCAAACAGCAATACACCGTTTCTGTTATAAACCGGTTTAGCAAGACGCATTCCTGGCTTGATGTCTTGTGATTCTACAAATAACATAGTACCCTTGCTGCTCGAAATATGGACAAATTACTTTGCCGGGCAGCTTCTCCTTTCATTTCTTTCTCTCGCATTGTGCTACACTTTCGTATTTCCTCGAAAGACAGCGATGTTTGACTGAAGTTCCTTGTTTATGTAAGTCTGTGTTTTTTCATCTAAGATCTGTCAGGGATCTTTTCTCGGTAGTTTTATCAGTGTTCAGACAATCCGTACGAATACGAAAGTACAATACAAATAGCACGTTTAGTGTCGTGCATCATGGAAAATTAGTGATAATAGTCAATGAAACCCCCACTTTTATTAATAATAGCATATGTTGCCAAAAAAAACAATGAAAAACAGAAGGAAAATATATACATTGTGTAACATAAATGATATAATATATTAATAATATTGTTAATATTGATCTAAATTTTGTTAGTAATGTGGTAGTGATCGTGTTACTGTTTACATATGAGGTGTTCACAGTAATGTAACAATACAACTGAATGAAGATAAAAGGAGTTATGCCGTTATGAAGCAAAAGAGAAAAATCTGCAGTATAGGTTTTTTATTGGCGCTAAGTCTTTTATGCAGCAGTCAGGCGCAGGCTACAGCCATACAGGACCAGATTAACAATACCGGAGAAAAAATTCATGAATTGGAAAATGCACTGGAACAAACAGATCAAAATATCAGCGCCTATCAGAAGGAACAAAATATACTGGAGCAGGAGATTGCTCAGGGACAGGAAAAAATCAGCCGCTTGTCTGAAAAACTGGATGATACGAAATCGGCGATTACAGATACCAGAGAGGAGATCGTAAAGACACAGGAAGCGCTGCAGCAGTCCAGGGCAGACAGTAAAACCCAATACGCACAGATGAAACAGCGGATTCGTTTTATGTACGAGAATAGTACGACAGATATGATCCTATATGTGCTGGAGGCCGGTTCTATGCCGGAAGCGCTGCGTCGGGCAAACTATTTTCAGGCGGTTATTTCCTATGACAGGGAAAAGCTGGAACAATACAAAGCGACGACAAGAAAAATAAAAAAAGAAAAGGCGAAGCTGATAGAAAAGAAAGAACAGCTGGAAACATTGCAGACAGAGCAGGCAGATCAATTGTCTGATATTGATACGGCAGTTGCTGATTTGAAAAACAAGCTGAGCAGTAAAATAACACAGATCCAAAATTCCAAAGCATTACAGGAGAAATATGAACAGGATTTGGAAAGGCAAAAACAGTATGAGCAGGAATTGGAACGCAGGAAAGCAGAGGAGGACCGAAAGCGTGCAGAAGAAATCAGACGGCAGGAGGAAGAGCTTAAGCGGAAACGGCAGGAGGAGCAGGAACGCAGAGAGCAGGAGCGGCGTCAGCAGGAACAAAGCAGCGGGAACATTAGCAGCGGCAGTTCTGACAGCCGGGATACTGATCGTGGCGCTGCTGCAGCAAGCGCGGGTGATCTGGAATTACTATCGACAATTATCTATTGCGAAGCTGGCAATCAGCCATACGAAGGACAGCTGGCAGTAGGAAGCGTTATTTTAAACCGGGTAGCCAGCAGCAGTTTTCCAAACAGTATCAGCGGCGTGATTTATCAAAGCGGTCAGTTTTCTCCGGTTGCAAGCGGGCGTTTTGCACATGCGCTGGCATCCGGTCTGGGGAGCAGATGCATGTCGGCAGCGAGAGAAGTTTTAAATGGCCGCAGAAATGTGGATTGCCTGTATTTTAGGGCAGATAACGGACTGATTGACGGACTCGTGATTGGCGATCATGTGTTTTATTAAGGCTGGCTGTGGATGGTGTAAATAAAAAACATAATAAAAAGGGGCTGTGGCATAAGCAAAACACAGTCCCTTTTATATGTTAATGATTGCGTAATATCTGAAAAATGGTGATTGTCAAAAGCTTTTGGCAAGTAGATGAAATTAGCTTGTAAGATAACATTTTCTATAATATTGTTGCTTGTAAGTATTCTATAACAATTTTTCTTACTTTGCAATACAAACAAAAAAATTGTATAAAATTACCAGAAAATTTAAATTGTTCTGAATGAATCTATTATAAATAAACAAAAAAGGAACAACGATATCCGATTTATTCTATAAATCTAATTGAAATTTTTTTGTGATTTCAAACTTTTTCCATATATTAAAAAAAATAGTTAAATACAATAGATTGCCTTATTTTCTGCGCCTTTTAGGAATTCGCAGGCTTATTGTCATGCATAACAATATTATAGAAAATGTTATGCATGATCTGATCGACCATAGATTTATATGCTGTTTTGCAAAGAATTGCTCAGGTTGCTGTTTCGACGGGATGGAGGAGATTATGAGAGAACTGGACTATGAAAAAATGGGAATGAGGATCCGGCAGATCAGGAAGGCAAAAGGATGGTCGCAAACGGATCTGGCCAAAGCGTGTGGTATCAGCATGTCATTTTTGGGTCATATTGAGCGTGGAACGAGGATCATGAGCCTGGAAACGTTTACCGGTATTTGTGAAGCGCTTGGAGCAGGCGCAGACGAATTACTTTGGGGAGTTGCCCATCCGAATCATGCGTTGGCCGGATTGTGGGAAATGCAGGATAAAAAGCAGGAAGAAAAAGCAGATAAAAAAACAAGTGAGAGGAATACTGACAGTTATTCCATGTATGTCAGAATTATGAAGTCAGTAGCGGAAATTATGAATGAAACATGATAACAGTGTCGGATGCATATATGAAACAAGGCAAAGAGCGCTGATGCTGGCGTCTGTTGCGTCTATGATAGATCAGTTTAATATGCCAAACATTCGGCTGCTGCTTGCAATGGGCTGCGAAGTCCATGTAGCCTGCAACTTTAGAGAAGGAAATACGTGTGATGAAAAAAGGATCCGTAAAATGAAAAAGGAGCTGCGCAGGATGCATGTAACATATCATCAGTGGGATTGCCCGCGCAGTATTTATGCATGTTCTAAATGTGTCAGAGCGTATTGGCAGCTTTGCAGGCTTTTGCATAAATATCATTTTAGCTGTCTGCACTGCCATTCTCCCATTGGCAGCGCGATTGCGAGAATGGCAGCGCATGGCAAAAAGATCAGGGTGATTTATACGGCGCATGGGTTCCATTTTTACCGGGGTTCCCCAATAAAAAATTGGATGCTGTATTACCCTTTTGAAAAGCTGCTGTCTTATTGGACAGACTGTTTGGTCACGGTAAACAGGGAAGACTACCATCTGGCCAAAAGACGCTTACATGCGCGATGGTTATTTCATATACCAGGCGTTGGAATAGATATCAGTCGGTTTCAAAATGGTCAGCCGATGAAAGCAGAGGAAAAAAGGGAATTACGCAAACAATATGAAATTCCGTCAAATGCAGTTGTTTTGCTGTCAGTAGGGGAGCTTAGCAAAAGAAAAAATCATAAGATGGTTTTATCTGTACTGCCGCATTTTGCGGGAAAAAATGTTTACTATTTGATTTGTGGGCAGGGTGTATGTGAAAAAGAACTCTTAAAACAGGCAAAACAGCTTGGCATAGAGGAATATGTCAGGCTGGCCGGATATGTGGAGGATCCTGTAAAAATATATCAAATGGCTGATATTTTTGTATTTCCTTCTCGGCAGGAAGGCATGCCAGTCGCCTTAATGGAAGCTATGGCGGCCGGGCTTGCCTGTGCGGTATCTGATATACGGGGGAATCGGGAACTCATTGGGCAGGATGTTCCGGAGATGAGATTTTTACCTGATGACGGCAGCCAGCTTATGTTTGTATTAGAAAGGCTGATCGAGGATAAACAGCTGCGGAAAGAGTGCGGCATTCGTAATGGCAGAAGGGTGAAAAGCTATAGTCTGGCGATGGTTCAGAAAAAAATGCAGGAGATTTATCAGAAGAACTTAGAGGTAAATAAAAGCTATGGCGGAAATTTCAGTTTTGATGGGCGCTTATAATGAAAGTAAGGAAAAAACATCTCAGGCGATTGATTCCATACTCAGTCAGTCATTTACGGACTTTGAATTTATCATATGGGATGATGGCTCTGATAAAAACTATTATGAATGGCTGGAACGATACTGCAGAAAGGATGCCAGAATTCGACTGTTTCGAAATGAAACGAACAAAGGACTGGCGGCTGTATTGAATCAATGTCTTGCTCACTCATCCGGAATCTATATTGCGCGGATGGATGCAGATGATCGGTCGGAACCGGCGCGCTTTGAGAAACAGTATCATTTTTTAGAAAAACATCCTGAATATGCGATGGCCGGGTGTTCGGTCAGGATGTTTGGAAATAAGGGGACCTGGGGCATCCGAAGGCTAAAGCAGAAGCCTGAAAAAACAGACTTTTTGCAAACATCGCCGTTTGTTCACCCGTCTATTATGATACGCAGGACAGTCATGGAAGAGCTGGGCGGTTATGTACAGGAAAAATGGACGCGGCGTACAGAAGATTATGAGTTATTTATGCGGTTATATGCGGCCGGTTATAGTGGATACAATTTGCCGGATATTTTGCTTTGCTATCGTGAAGATCTGACTTCTTATAAAAGAAGAAAGTATCAGTACAGACTGAATGAATGTATCGTGCGTTATCGTGGATTTCTTAGTCTTGGAATATTAAAAAACAATTACAGATTTGTAGTAAAGCCGCTTGTAGCCGGGCTGATACCGGCTTTTGCGATGTGGCATATCAAACGCCGCAGGTACGCTGATCCATCAGGTAAAAAGAAACGGCAGGAATAAACGAAGATGAGTGAGAAGGACAAACAATACGATAGAAAGCAGCAGGTAAAAGTGTCTGTAATTGTTCCGGTTTATAATGTGGAGACATATTTGCCGGAATGCATGGACAGTCTCATACATCAGACATTGAAAGAAATTGAAATTATATGTGTAAATGATGGTTCTACGGACAGATCATTGGAACTGTTGGAGATATATGCTGCAAAGGATGCAAGAATACGGGTAATAAATAAAAAAAATTCCGGCTATGGACATACGATGAATGTGGGCATCGATGCGGCGTCGGGCTTGTATATCGGCATAGCGGAGCCGGATGATTATGTGCAAACAGGGATGTATGAGCGTTTGTATGAACTTGCAAGACGATGGAATCTGGACATTATTAAAGCGGATTTTTACCGATTTGAAGGAAAGGGAGATGCAAAAAAATTTGAATATCATGCGCTTTCTAAAAATCCTGCGTATTATCGCAAGGTCATTAACCCCCGGCAGCATGTGGAAATTTTCCGTTTTATTATGAATACGTGGACAGGCATTTATCGGAGTGATTTTTTAAGAAAACATCAAATTCGGCATAATGAGACGCCGGGTGCATCTTTTCAGGATAATGGTTTTTGGTTTCAGAGTTTTTGCTGGGCAAAACGAGTGTACTTTTT
Organism: uncultured Eubacterium sp.; assembly: GCA_910584595.1. Classification (GTDB taxonomy): domain Bacteria; phylum Bacillota; class Clostridia; order Lachnospirales; family Lachnospiraceae; genus Eubacterium_J. The sequence continues at coordinate 24,097 of CAJUBQ010000043.1, read as the reverse complement.
AGATGAACCATATTATATGTATCGCAAGGATAATCCGGGTTCGTCCGTACACAGTCGTCAAAAAGTATACAGTGCATGCGAAGAATATGAATATATTCATAAATTTCTGGACGCTCATCCAGACCTGAAAAAGAAGTATTTGTATATATATTCCTTAAAAAGGTTTCACAATTACCAGTTTACGATGAATCGGATCGGAAAGGAATATTATCATGAATTTTTACAGCGTTACAGCAAAGATTTTCGAGAAGCGGAAGCAAACGGGGAGCTGTCGCGGGAATATTTTACGAATAGCGACTGGCGGATTTTGCATGAAATTATAGATTCACCGGACAAATATGCAAAAAGGTTTCGAAAGAAAGGAAATATATGGTACAAAGTACGCTATTATCTGGAAAACTACGGATGGAAAAGGACAGTCGTAAAAATAACCGAACAGCTGCGGGCAGAGGTGTGCAGGTATGGTAAAAGTATCTGTAATCGTACCCGTTTATAATACAGAAAAATATCTGGCTCAGATGTTAGAAAGTATTTGTACGCAGACTTTAAAGGAAATAGAAATTATTTGTATCGATGACGGATCGAAAGACCGGTCACTGCAAATATTAAACGCGTATGCGCAAAAAGACTGCCGTATGATCGTATTGAAACAAAGAAACGCCGGAGCTGGCGCCGCACGTAACAGAGGATTAAAGGCTGCAAAGGGAAAATATTTATCCATTTTGGATTCGGATGATTTTTTTGAAAAAGATATGCTGGAAAAGGCGTATACACAGTGTGAAAACGATGGAACAGATTTATGCGTATATCGTTCGGATCGTTTTCGTATGCCTGCAGGAAAGTATGAAGCGATTCCGTGGACGATTCAGAAGAAGTATTTGCCGTCTCAGATACCGTTTGGCCCGCAGGAGATTTATCCATATATATTTCAGATATTTAACGGGTGGGCCTGGGATAAGCTATACCGAAGGGATACAGTAGCGGCCAGCGGACTGCAGTTTCAGAATTTACGCACTACGAACGATGCGTTTTTTGTGTTTTTAATGAATTTGCAGGTAAAGAAAATTACAATCTTAGAGGAAACGCTGGCACACCACAGAACGAATGTAAAAACGAGTTTGTCCGTAACGAGGGAACAGTCCTGGGATTGCTGCTGGAAAGCTGTGGAAGCGATACGGCAGGAACTGGTGCAAAGAAATCAGTACGCCATAGCAGAGCAGAGTTTTATCAATTGGGCGCTTCATTTTCTGCTTTGGAATGTCCATAGTATGCGCCAGGCTGAGGTAAAAAGAGCGATTAGAAATAAAATGTGTGAGCAGTATTTTCCGCAGCTTGAGATGGAAAAGTATCCAGAGTCCTTTTTTTATAATCGAAATGAATATCTGGAATATAAAAACCTTTGTCAGCCGGATAGTTTAAAAAAGACTCTGCATCAGATTTACCTTAGGATAAAAATAAAATTTTTTGGTTGAAGAGGTGGTTTCCAGTGCTCAAAAGTATTTGTACGATTTATGCTGCGCATCGAAAAAACATCCGGCTGATTGTGAAAATGGCTTTTTTAAATATGGGGAAACAGACGGTTCGTTCCAGCCTGGGAATGTTCTGGACCTATTTTCATGATATGATTTATATTTTGGTATTTGTAGCGTTTCGTTTGCTGATTGCAGGAGGCGGAAATATGATGGGAATGCATAGTACAATTTATATGATTACCGGAATGATTCCATGGTTTTTTATCAATGACGTGTTATCGCAGGGGAGCAAGGCCATTCGCAGCAATAAAGGGATTGTGCAAAGTATACGGTTTCCGGTGCCGGTATTGCCGACGATAGAAGTTATCAGTATCTTTTTAAAACGCTTGTTTTCTTTTGCAATGCTTTTTGCTGTCGTGACATGGTTTGGATATATTCGGTATTTTCGAATGGTTTTGTTTTTGTATTATGTAGGATGTGCGGTTGCTCTTTGTGTGGCTGTCAATCTGGTAATTTCTGCGTTTGTAGCAGTTTCAGATGATTTTAGACAGTTATACGATGCGCTTTTGCGCGTATTGATTTATACAATGCCGATTTTATGGGATTTTTCCAGAGTGAAATCTTTGGCTGTAAATATTTTACTGAGGATGAATCCTATGGTTTATGTCATAAAGGGATTTCGAGATGCATTTACATCCGGATCACTCCAGCACGTCGGTTATACGATTTACTTTTGGCTGGCTGTTTTTTTGTTGCTGTCAGCCGGGTGCTATGTACAGGACAGATTGAAAAAATATTATGCAGACTTTATTTAAATCAGGTGGGATTTATGGGACAGGCGATTATCGTTCATCATCTAACAAAAAATTTTTACTTGTTTCAAAAGGATTTTCGTATTTTACAGTGGATATTTACAAAAAGAGGGTATGAAAAAGAACGGCAGGTGTTGAAAAATATTTCTTTTACGGTAGACAGAGGAGAAATCGTAGGGCTAATTGGTGTGAACGGAGCCGGCAAATCTACGCTTATGAAATTAGTTGCAGGCATTACTTATCCGACAAGCGGGGAAATCTGTGTGAATGGAAAAGTAGGGTCGCTGATTAATTTATCCGCCGGGTTTCATCCGGATTATACCGGGCGGAAAAATATTTATTATAAAGGAACTGTTATGGGTATCCCTAAGGCAGAGATTGACAATATGATCGGAGATATTCGCGATTTTGTAGAGCTGGGAGAATATTTTGACCGGCCGCTGCGCATGTATTCGTCAGGTATGTCGGCCAGACTGGGATTTGCATTAGCAGTTTATTCCAAACCGGAAATATTAATCATTGACGAAGCGCTTGCAGTCGGTGACAAGAGTTTTCAGCAAAAATCCAGACAGAAAGTAGTTCGTATGTTTGAGGAAGGAAAGTCGGTCATTTTCTCCTCACACACGGATACTTTGATTCAGGAATTTTGCAGCAGAGTGATCTATTTAAAAGAGGGTAAGATAGCATTTGATGGAGATGTAGGGGAAGGGCTGCAAAGATATAATGATGACATTAAAAGAAAAAACCAGCCGTAAACGGCTGCTTAAGTGGATCATGTATGTTACGGCGACCTATCTTCTGGCATCCTGGGGTGTAAATAGTGTGATCTGTCCGCTGCATTATATGAGAAGCATATGTATGAAAAAAATGCAATTGGAAGTAAAAGAGCAGAAAGGCAATCTTGTAATAGCATTGCCGTCTGCTGCGCAAGAATACGGATGCTTATCTTTTCAGATTGTAAAAGCGCCTGCGTATTCGTGTACGCTGCATTTGACAGGAAAACGTATGGATGGCGATGCGGAGGAGATGGACAGAAAGGTTTGGAAGGGATGGAATTTTTTAGATATATCTGCAAAGCAATGGAGCAGTGTCGAAATTATGCAGATGCCAGGAACAGAAAGTATACAGATGGAAGAGGTCATCTGGTCCCCATATCCTAAAATGGATACACAAAAAATGATTTCGGTACAGCTGTCATATATGCTATTGGCAGTATTTTGGGAATGCGTGCGGTGGGTAAAGCGTCGGTATGCATCATAATAAGAAATGAATACGTATGAATCATTTGGGGAGGACGATTATTTTATGATAAAAGTATCAGTAATTATGCCGGTATACAATGCTGAAAAATATTTAAAAGAGACGATGGATTGTCTGATACATCAGACTTTGCATGATATTGAGATTATATGTGTCGATGATGGTTCGACAGATCAGTCGTTACAGATACTGAATGATTACAAAAGCAAAGATGAGAGAATTATTGTACTGCATCAGGAAAATGCAGGTGCGGGAGCGGCGAGAAATGCAGGGCTTTTATATGCAAAAGGAGAATATTTGTCTGTTTTGGATGCAGATGATGTGTATGAGGCAGACATGTTGGAATGTGCTTATAAAAAGTCCATAAAAGATGCATGTGATATTTGTGTGTTTAAAATGGACCGGTTTGAGGATGTTTCGCTGCGCCATATAGCCAGCCATTGGTCGATATCGAAAAGCCAGATTCCGGATTTTGAACCGTTTAGTTATAGGGACTTATCTGAAAACATTTTTAAAGTTTTTGTAGGCTGGACATGGGATAAGCTTTTTCGAAGAGAATTTGTACAGGCAAACGGACTGAAATTCCAGACAATTCGCACATCGAATGATATGTACTTTACATTTAGTGCACTGGTAAAAGCGGAAAAAATATGTGTATTAAATAAAACGCTTGTACATCACAGAGTATATTTAGCGCAATCACTGTCTGCTACGAGGGAAAATTCCTGGAACTGCTTTTATCAGGCATTGCTTGCGTTACGTGACGAATTGGTGCATATGGGTATTTATCAGGAGGTTGAGAGGAGCTTTATCAACTATGCATTGCATTTTTCTTTATGGAATCTGGATTCGTTAAAAAGTCCTGCTTTTGAAACCTTATACCAGAAATTATCACACGAATATTTCCGAGAGCTTGGCATTACAAAACAGAAGGAACAGTATTTTTGGAATCAGGCAGAATATAAAAAATATCAGCAGATTGTAACGATAACGCCGGAAAAATACCGTATAAACAATGGGATGGGGCAATGGAAGGAACAACGTTCGTATCAGATTAAAAAGAAGAAGAAAATGGAAAATCCGCTGGTGTCCGTTTTGATTCCAATTTATAATGTGGAACCATATCTTTCAGAATGTTTAAATAGCGTTGTCAATCAGACAATGGACAATCTTGAGATCATTTGCATTAACGATGGCTCCAAAGATCACTCGTTGGACATTGTAAAAAAGTTTGCTTCGTTGGATCAAAGGATCGTGATACTGGACGGCCCGAACAGAGGATATGGCAAGGCTATGAATCTTGGACTGGAAGCGGCTGCTGGAGAGTATATCGGAATTGTAGAACCGGATGATTATATCAGGCCGGATATGTATGAAACATTATACCGGATAGCGGCAGAGGAAAATGCAGATATTGTGAAAGCGGATTTCAATCGATTTACGGAAGTGAATGGAAAGAGACACTTTGTACGCAATCAGATCGGACGTGCAAAGCCAAAGCTGTACGGACATGTGGTTTCACCGGTCGAAGAGCCGGTTGTATTCAAATTTGCAATCAATACATGGAGCGGAATTTATAAGAGGTCTTTTTTAAATAAACATCAGATACGCCACCACGAGACGCCAGGTGCATCATTTCAGGATAATGGTTTTTGGTTTCAGACATTTTGCTTTGCCAGGCGACTATATTTTGTAGATAAGATCTGCTATGAACACAGACAGGATAATCCCGGCTCTTCAGTACACGATCAGTCCAAAGTGTATTGCATGTGTGAGGAGTACCAATGGATCTACGGGTTTCTGGAAAAGAATCCGGAGTTTAAAAAGCGCTATATCGGCTATTATCAGTTTAAAAGATACCATAGTTATATGATGATTTTTCATATGATTGCGGATGACCGTAAACTGGAGTTTATCAGCAGAATACATAACGAATTTAAAGAATCCTACGAAAAAAAAGAATTGCCAGAGGAAATATTTACAGATATGGAATGGGATATGATTCAGGAACTAATTCACAGTCCGATGGATTTTTATGCGCACAAATACGCAAGCGGTTACAAAAATAAAATGACACAGTTAAAGCAGGAGCTTGCGCAGATCAAATCGTCAAAAACATGGAAAGCCGGCAGTATATTATTGTATTTGCCTAAAAATCTAAAGAGGATGATAAAAAATGAATAACGGTAGTAAAAAGTTTGTGCAGTCTGTTTGGAAAGGCAGGGTATTAAAAAAAGAAAAAAATATTGATGATCTTTTTAATTTTATTTTTATCGCAACTCTGGCAGCCGGGGTGATGGTAAGTTTTTTTATGAACTGTGTAAATCGTTCTTTGTGGCTGGATGAAGCATGGCTTGCGTCGCCTTTTAGTACCCGGTCATTTTGGAAACTGGGAGACGGGAGTTTTGAAAATGGACAGATTGCTCCTTTGGGATGGCTTTATATGGAAAAGGCGCTAACACTCCTTTTCGGAAATACGGAATTTGTGCTGCGAATGGGATCTGTAATAGGGTTGGTTTTTTCGTTGTTTCTTATCTATTATTTAATGAAATATTGTTTTGTGGTAAAGTATCCGCTTGCCGCCTGCGCTTTTTATGCAAATATGCCTTTTATTCTAAAATATTCGAATGTATTTAAACCTTATATATGGGATGGCTTTTTCGTGCTTGCTGCTGCGGCGCTGTTTTGTTTATATGAAAAGAATAAAATAAATATATCTGTTTTAGCAGTAAGCTGGAGTGTTCTGATTTGGTTTTCGAATCCGGTCTGTTTTTTTGAAGGGGGATTTTTAATCGCTGGCTCTATAGCTGCTGTTTTAGACAAAAACCGAAAAAAAATAGCAGCGTTTCTCGTATCAGGGGTGGCAATTTCAGCCAGTTTTCTTTTTTATTATTTTTACTGGCTTCGCAAAATAGCGAACGGAGACGGCATGCAGCATTATTGGGCAGGACAAAGTTTCCCCATAATTCCGCATTCTGCTGAAGATTTGCAAAAGATGAAAGATTTTACATTAGAGATTTTCAGGCATTTTGGACCGCATCAGAATGTATTTCTGGCAATGGCCGCAGTTACGCTTGTGATAGCCATTAGAAAAAGAAGCAGCGTATTAACTGGATGTTATATTGGCATTTTGATTACGTGTTTTGCATCCGGTATTCATATGTTTCCGGTAGAAGATCGCTTATGGTGCTTTTTTTATGCTCTGGGCTGTATTCTTTGCTTTGTCGGAATGGATGAGTTGCTGAAAGAGAGATGCAATGCAAGCATCTATATTTTTAGCTTGTTTGTTTTTTCCTATATCTGTTTTAACGATCAGTTTCTTTTTTTAGATGCAGTTTTATTATTGGCGGTCTTTTGTATGGTCTTTGGCAGGAATAATTATGAACTGCGTTCCTATCTGGCAGGGGTGGCGGCTGTCGCATTGGTTTTCTCGAATGATGGCATCAGACATTATATGGATAGAGACAATGTATACTGGAAGTCGGAAGAACTAAATAATCAGATCGTTTATTTAGAGGAAAATATTAAAAATGATGAAAAGGTATATGTATATTATCACAGCGTGCCGGGATTTGAATATAAACATGGATTTGGCAAAAAAATCATTGGCAATGGAAGTAAGGAAAATATTATTTTAGGAGAAACATTTTTTACTAAGACTTCTGACTGCCAGACTGAAATCGACAAGATCGTAAGCAGCGATAAGATTTATATTGCCAGTTCGCATCTTGTGACAGAAAGATTTGCCAGGCTGTTGGACGCGATGCATGAAAAAGGATATCTTCAGCTTGCGCTGTTTGATTACGATACGCCGCTGTGGTTTTACTGCAGAAATTTAAAAGACAGTAAGATACAGATATCTTATGAGCTGCTGGAGCGTTCCGCGAATAAGAATACTGAAAGCTTAACGATCAGGATTTACAATCACTCAGATGCATATCTCAATCATATGTATGAAACTGTCAGCCTGGTGAACTGCGAAAGCGGCGACAGATTTGAGCTTCAAAAAAATATAGCTCCCAAAAGCTGCAAAGATATTGTGGTCACTTATGAAAAAGGGACGCATCCCACGTTCCGGCTGGAAAATGAGTATGGATTGATTTGCGAAAACAGTGAACTCCGTCTATAAACAAAGGCGAGAGTTTTGCAAGGGAGGACAGTAGACAGTATGGAAAAAAAAGAAAATAGGTACGCTGATTATGAAGATAACTGGCCTGTTTTTGAAAAGCTTCTTGGATGGATGAGATACCTGAAAATAAGAAAATACATATTTGTAGTTTCAAATCCAATCTGCGTGGATATTGGGTGTGGATTTAACGGGCGGTTTTTAAGAAACATTCAAAAACAGATCGGGGGGGGGTATGGATTTGATATCAGGGCGAACGAGGCAACATATGGAAATATAAGGATTATCAATAACAGCAGGTATGACGGAAGGCTGCCATTGAAGGATGATAAAGCGGATTGCGTTTTTATGCTGGCTGTATTGGAACATCTGCCTGTTCATACATTTCTTGTAGAGGAAGCGGTGCGTGTATTGAAAAAGGGCGGAAGATTGATTCTTACAACGCCGACTCCGGCGGCAAAGCCGCTGCTTGAATTTTTGTCTTATCGTCTGCATGTAATCAGTGAGGCGTCTATCAGGGAGCACAAGCATTATTATACGAAAAAAGAACTGCTTGCATGTATGAAGAAATATAATTGTAAAATTGTAACATACAAAACCTTTCAATTTGGATGGAATCAATTGCTTGTAGGTGAAAAGGAGTAACGTAAGTGAAAGAAGAAAAAGTGCTGTCGGTCATTATTCCTGTATTTAACGAACGGGATACGATTGAGCGTGTAATAGATAAAGTCCGCGGCTGCGGGATGAAAACAGAGATTATTATTGTGGATGATTGTTCTACGGATGGTACAAGGGAATTATTAAAGGGAAAACTGAAAGGCAAAGCAAATAAAGTGCTTTATCACAAGAAAAACTGTGGGAAAGGAGTGGCGTTAAGACATGGTTTTTCGGCTGCGACAGGGGATTTTGTCGTTGTGCAGGATGCTGATTTGGAATACGATCCGAATGATTTTGTGCATCTGATCCAGCCGTTTATCAGCGGAGAATGCGACGCAGATGCAGTCTATGGCTCACGTTATCTGCGCAGCAATCGATTTCGTGTGGACGGATTTTATCATGAACTTGGCAACCGTATGCTTACGACATTATCCAATATATGTTCGAATCTGTCGCTGAGCGATATGGAGACATGCTATAAGATGTTCCGCAGAGATGTCATTCAGTCGATGTGTTTAAAAGAAAATCGATTTGGCTTCGAACCGGAGATTACTGCCCAGCTGGCAAAAAAAAGGTGTCGAATCTATGAAGTCCCGATATCCTATCATCCCAGGACATTTGAGGAAGGAAAGAAGATTGGGATCCGGGACGCATTGCGGGCGATGTACTGTATTATCAAATATAACTTTTTTGTGAAAGACTGAAAAACGTACCTATGATGCAAGGAGAATGATATGAAGATAGCGGTTATTGGGACAGGGTATGTAGGCTTAGTTACAGGAGCATGCCTGTCGGATTACGGAAATAATGTATATTGCGTAGATGTTATAAAGGAAAAGATTGAAAAGTTAGAAAAGGGAGTGATTCCCATTTATGAACCAGGGCTTTCCGGTATTGTTCAAAGTAATTATGAGTCCGGGCGTCTGAAATTCACGACAGATATTCAGGAAGCGCTGCAATATGCGGATATCTGTTTTATCGCAGTTGGTACGCCGATGGGAGAGGACGGCAGCGCTGATCTCTCGTATGTGTTGTCGGCAGCTGAAGAAATCGGACGGTATATGGAGCGGCATATTTACGTCGTGGATAAATCCACAGTTCCGGTAGGCACCGCGATCAAGGTTCGCAATCGGATTCAAAAAATATTGGATGAGCGCGGAAGTGCATTGACGTTTGACGTTATTTCAAATCCGGAGTTTTTAAAAGAAGGGACGGCTGTTTCGGATTGTTCCAGACCGGATCGCATTGTGATTGGAACGGATAACGAACAGGCCGCAAAAGTTATGAAGGAGCTGTATCTGCCTTTGGTGCGGAACAATGAAACTTTTATTTTTATGGACATTGCCAGCGCTGAGATGACAAAGTATGCAGCAAATGCAATGCTGGCATCCAAAATTTCATTTATGAATGAGATTGCAAACATCTGTGAAGCAGTCGGCGCGGATGTAAATAAAGTGCGCATAGGGATAGGAAGCGACCATAGGATTGGCTATCACTTTATTTATGCGGGCTGCGGATATGGCGGTAGCTGTTTTCCGAAAGATGTGAAGGCGCTCATAAAGACGAGCAGCGACTTCGGCTATCAGGCAAAGCTGCTCCATGCGGTTGAGGATGTTAATAAAGAGCAGAAAATGGCAATACCGCGAAAGGTTATCCGCCGATTCGGCGAAAATCTGTGCGGCCGGACATTTGGGATCTGGGGGCTGGCATTTAAGCCGGACACGGATGATATGCGCGAGTCCGCGGCTATTACGGTTATACGTGAACTGATGGATCGTGGAGCATCGCTGAAGGTTTATGATCCAAAGGCAATGCAGCAGGCAAGGGATTGTTATTTGGCGGATTATCAGACGATTGAATATTGTCAGAGCAAATATACGGTGCTTGTAGATGCTGATGCAATGATTCTGTTAACAGAATGGAAAGAATTTAAAGCGCCGGATTTTGCAGAAATGAAAATGAGGCTGAAAAATCCTGTTGTATTTGATGGCCGAAATCAGTATCACGCAGGCCAGATGAAGGAGATTGGGTTTGAATACTACCAGATTGGCGTAGGAAAGCAGGTGGAGACGGCATGAAACGGATTTTAGTTACCGGAGGCGCCGGATTTTTGGGATCACATTTGTGCGAAAGACTGATAAAGGAAGGCAATGATGTGATTTGTCTGGATAATCTTTTTACCGGAAACAAGGAGAATGTTCGTCATTTGATGGAACATCCGCGGTTTGAATTTGTACGACATGATGTTACGCAGCCGTTTTACGCAGAAGCAGATGAGATCTATCATTTGGCCTGCCCTGCAAGCCCGCCGCATTATCAGCGTAATCCAATTCAAACTTCAAAAACAAATGTTTTGGGATCGATGCATATGCTTGGTCTTGCAAAGCGGGTTGGAGCGCGTGTGCTTTTAGCAAGCACATCGGAAGTATACGGAGATCCGCTTGTGCACCCGCAGCCGGAAAACTATCGGGGCAATGTGAATACAACGGGAATCCGTTCCTGCTATGATGAGGGAAAGCGAATGGCAGAAACATTGTTTTTTGATTACCACAGGCAGAACGGAGTTGATATTCGGGTCATACGTATATTCAATACTTATGGACCGCGTATGAGCCAGTCTGATGGCCGGGTAGTATCGAATTTTATTGTACAGGCATTGAAAAATGAGAATATTACGATATATGGCAGCGGACAGCAGACAAGGAGTTTTTGCTATGTGGACGATCTGATAGAAGGAATGGTAAGGATGATGGAATGCGTTGGATTTACCGGGCCTTTGAACCTTGGAAATCCGAAGGAATTCACTATGCTTGAGCTGGCGGAAATGATCGTACGTCTGACAAAATCAGAGTCAAAAGTAATACATCTGCCGCTGCCGGAAGATGATCCGGTACAGAGAAAACCGATCATTGATCTTGCAAAAGAAAAGCTTGGATGGAAGCCTTTGGTTGATTTGGAGCATGGACTGTATCAAACGATAGATTATTTCAAAACGGTGATGGGATCATGGTAAGGTTTATGAAAAAGCAGTGGATATATTGGGTTCCTGCATGTGTAACAGCATTCATTTTTATTATCTTGTTTGCAGTATTTGAATATGTGCCGTTTGGAGATCAAACATTGGCGACGATGGATGCAGATATTTGTTATTTGGATTATTTTGCATATTTAAAAGACGTTTTATGCGGGAAAAACAGCATTGCATATTCTTTCAGTAAGATGCTGGGAGGGACGAATATTGCGGTATTTAGTTATTACCTGTCTTCTCCGTTTCATTTGCTCGTTGTGTTTTTTCGAAAAGAAAACCTGCAGCTGTTCTTTCAGCTGATGGTAGCGTTAAAGCTGTCCGCCGCGGCATCCGCATTTTGTTTTTATCTTGTGCATCGATATGGAAGCGGGCTTGATAATGGTAAGGTAATACTGCTGTCTGTCAGTTATGCATTATGTCAGTATAATATTGCGCAATGCAGCAATATTATGTGGCTGGATGGGGTTTATATGCTTCCGCTGCTATTGTATGGCGTTTGGAGGGTTGTAAGAGGAGCAGGCAGCCGGGCGCTGATTTTTTCAGCAGGTGCGGCAATGCTGTTTAACTGGTATACAGGCGCGATTGACTGTCTTTTTTCTGCGTTCTATTTTTTTCTGGAAGCAGCAGTTTATCTATTTGCAGAGCAGGATGATTGTAATTGCTCAGCGGTGATGCGGTGGAAAAGGCAGGGAAAAGCGGCGCTGCGTTATGGGATGGCAATGGTTACGGGCGTTTTGCTAAGCTCTGTGCTTTTTGTCCCGACTCTGTTTTCTTTAACAAGAGGCAGGGGGAGCATAGACTGGAAAGAACTGACTTTAGGGATTACAGGTGAAATTCCGGGTATCATACAGTCCTACATATTGGGAGGAAAGAGTAATTATGGAAGTGTGTCTTTATTCTGCGGCAGTATGGCAATAATTGCATGTATCGGCTGTTTCCTTGCCAGGAGTCTTACAAAAAAGGAAAAAATCACAGCAGGATGCGTAATGGTATTTATGATGATGCTGTTTTACTGGCGGCCTTTTTGCTTTGCTTTTTCGCTGCTGAAAAGTGTAGGCAGCTATTGGTACCGTTATTCTTATGTTGGGATATTTTTAATGTTATACACGGCGGCTTTTTTTTATGCAAAATGTGACAGGCAGGAAATGTCCGACGTAATGTTAAAAGCTGCAGCGCTGTTTAGTACGGCATTGCTTGTGCTTTTATATGTAAAACCTGTTCAAAATGTGAAAGAAACGTATCTTACGGTTGTCTTTACAGTCTTCATTGCTCTATTGATGATTGGTTCTGAGGGATGCAGAATACAGCGGGGAAAAAAGATATTTCAAATACTTACAGCAGCGGCCGTATGTATGGAACTTACCTGTAATACATCTATGCTGATGAACAGTTATCATATGGATGGAGTAAAACAATTTCAACAGTATGCAAAAGATGCGCAGCAGCAGGTTGATGAAATTTTACATTTGGACGATGGAATTTATCGGATTTCTCAGACGCTGACAAGAAATGAACATCCAGACAATTTGACGGCGCATTATAATGAACCGCTTGCATATGGTTATCGTTCTGTCAACGCATATGTATCGGATCCTGATTATATGCAGAAAGATTTCCTTGCGAGGGTAGGGTATCCGATTAACAGCAATAATATGTCTGTGACAAATGACTGCATCATAGCGGCAGATTCCCTGATGGGAGTCAAATATGTGTTATCTCCTTATCCTATCAGCGGATTGAAAAAGCTGGATCGACTGTCAAAACGCAATGAAAAGACGGTATATCAAAATCCATTTTGCCTGCCGTTTGCGTTCCGATATGATGCGTCAGATTATCAGGTGTCAGTAACAGAGAAGAGAAATCCATTTGAATATCAAAATAACTTATTTGGCAGACTGATCGGGAAGGAGAAAGAAGTGCTATATGAACCGGTTTCTTATGAAGCGGAGATGCGTTCGGATTATGAAGCCGTATACCATTTGAACTTACCTGAGGGCAATTATGCAATTTACGGAAATCTGCCGTGGAAGACGCAGATGAATGCTCTTTTAAAAGTAAATGGCAGTTATGAAACGGGATATGCAAAATGGATGTCGCCGTCAGTATTTTATATTCCGGTGAATGAGAAAAATCAAAATCAAAATAAAGATCAAAATATAGTTCAAAATAAAGTTCAAAATAAAGATCAAAATAAAGTTCAAACGGCAGAGATTTATCTATCAGCCGAACAAGAATTATGTGTGGAAAATGAACAGTTTTATGCACTGAATCTGGACAGATTCAAAGAGGTTACAAGGCTGATTTCTCAAAAAGGAGCAGATAACATACGACTGGGAAACGGTAAGGCGGATGTGACAGTTGACCAGGCTTTAGAAGGAGAAATGTTATTTACATCGATACCGTATGACAAAGGCTGGAAGATTACGGTGAATGGCAAATATACAAAACCGCAGCTTTTTGAAGATTGCTTTATGGCTTTTCCGCTGCATAAAGGGAAGAATGTTATTTCGATGAGATATCATGTGCCGGCTCTAAGGGCAGGCGTTCTGTTTTCGATGATTGGAATGGTTTTATCAATTATGATTTTGCGATGGGAAAAGTATTGGCAGCGTCGGTCTGTCTGAACGGTTAAGAAGATTTATATGGAGGAGGGATACTATGGTTCTGTTTCATGCAGATGATTATGGTGTAAATCCAAAACAGGCAAAAAGAATACTTGCCTGCAGCCAAAAAGGGTGCCTGAACAGCGTCAGTATTATGCCAAATAGCGATTACTTGCAGCAATGTATGGAACAATTACATTCAGATCAAAAAATATTTTATGCCGTACATATCAATCTGGCGGAGGGTAAATGTCTGGCGGACAGGAGGAAGCTCTCTCTGCTCGTGGATCGCAATGGAGTTTTTCGCCAGTCGTTTGTATCGCTGCTTATATTATCCTTTTTGAAACGGAAGAAATTGCAGAAACAGGTGCAAATAGAATGTATGGCACAAATTCAGGAAATATTGAAATATGCAGATGCAAATGATAAGCTGCGGCTCGACAGCCATGTTCATTATCATATGATTCCTGCCGTGTTTCAAGGGCTTTGTCATGCATGTCATGCGTTGGGGATAGAAGCAGATGCGATCCGCTGGCCGGTAGAACCGCTGTCTCCATTGGTATGGAATTGGAAAGTTATCAGGCAAGTGCATATCAACGGATTTTTAAAAAATATGATTCTTAGAATTTGTGCAGTCATGGATTATCCAATGGTGTTAAAAATGGGGTGGAAGCGTAAAAGGGCAGTATTTTTTGGAATTTTATTTTCCGGAAATATGAACTGGCAGATCGTACAGCAATTGCTTCCCAAATATGAGGCATATGCAGCCAAAAGAAGAAAAAATCTGGAAGTCTTATTTCATCCCGGATATATCCCGCAAGGCGGGCAGCTGCAGGATGAAAAATTTGCTGAATTTTATCATTCGAAAAACCGCAAGGCGGAAGAACATGCTTTATTGAAGTTGCGTCCGGGGAGGGAGAGGCTGTGTTGAAAATTTCATTGATTGTACCTTGCTGGAATGAAGAGGATAATGTTGTGCCATTTTATCATGCGGTACAAAAAGCGTTTGCCGGGGCTTCCTATGGCTGGGAGCTGCTGTTTATCGACGATGGCAGCAGCGATGGTACATGGAAGATATTGGAGCGGTTGTATGAAAAGGATCCATACCAGATATCCGTGATTCGTTTTTCCAGAAATTTTGGCAAAGAAGCTGCTATTTTTGCAGGTATGAAACGTGCAGACGGAGATTTTGCAGTAGTCATTGATGTGGATTTGCAGCAAAGACCGGAACTGGTAATAGAAATGGCTGATTTTCTTGCAGACCATCAGGAATATGACGTGGTAGCGGCCTATCAGCAAAAACGAATGGAACGCAAAACGATCAGCGGTCTGAAAACAGTTTTTTATAAGCTGATGAATCGGATTTGCGACATTCCTTTTTATCCGGGGGCAAGCGATTTTCGTATGCTGCGCTCTTACGTTGCACAAGCAGTATCATCCGTACCGGAATACTTTCGATTTTCCAAAGGAATCTTTTCATGGGTTGGGTATGAGACTTATTATATGCCGTATGTGGCAGAAGAAAGAAACGCAGGAAATTCGAAGTGGTCATTTTGGGGGCTTTTAAAGTATGCGATTGAAGGCATTGTTTCTTATACGACGTTTCCGCTGAAAATTTCAACTTATCTTGGAATGGCTGTATCTGTATGTTCTGTGTTTTATATTGTTTTTATACTGATAGAATGGATATTTTTTTCGATTGATATTCCAGGTTTTGTTACGACGGTTGTGCTGATATTAATGTTTGGAGGCATTCAGCTGCTTGTATTAGGGATTATCGGTGAATATTTAGGCCGTACTTATATTCAGGGTAAGCATCGTCCGGTATTTATTGAAAAAGAATATTTAAAGTCTATGGATCAGAAAGAAGATGCTGTTTCATAAGTAATCGGAACTTTACATTTACATACAGTTTCTAACGAAAAGGAGTGAATATGGAGAGGCAGGCATATGAAGAATTAAAAGAATTGCAAAATACTCACTGGTGGTTTGTTGCAAAACGGGAAATTATCTGTTCGATGGTCAGCAAATACAGTAAAAAACTGCTTCATAAAAGCAAAAAAGAGATTCAAATATTGGATGCAGGCTGCGGAATGGGCGTTTTGCTTCATGCACTTTCAAGATATGGGCAGGTAAAAGGTATGGATGCAGACGCTGAGGCAGCAGTTTATTGTAACCATATCATGGGCCAAAAAGCTGTTCTGCAAGGGGAATTACCGGATAAGATCCCATATAAGGAGCAGTCATTTGATTTGATTGTTTCTGCAGATTGCCTGGAACATATCAAGGATGATTATGCGGCGTTGTGTGCAATGCGAAAACTGTTAAAAGAAGGTAATTCCTTTCTTGTGCTGACGGTTCCTGCATTTATGTCTTTGTGGAGTTATAATGATGAGTTTGTTCATCACTATAGAAGATACAATCGAAAGCAGCTGATTTCTCTTGCGCAAAAGGCAGGATTTCACGTACAGTTGTGCTCTTATTATAATTTCTGGGCTTTTCCCGCTGTATTTATTATTCGTAAAATGAAAAATTTATTTCATATCCGGAAGGATGATTTAGGTGTGGGGGGGGGGAAAACGGCCTTGTAAATAAGATTCTGACAAGAATATTTTTGTCGGAAAAACATCGACTGCTTCGCAACAAACGATTTCCGGCAGGTGTTTCATTAATACTGGTTGCGGATATCAGATAGTTATTGGTTCCATCGACTAGAAATTTTAACGCAGCAATGATGTGAATCAGGCTGTAATAAACTCTAATTTCTGGCCGGATGGAGCACTGGAGAAAGAATTTAAATAAAAAACAGTTTTAGAAAAGAACTTGGAGATAAAGATGAACAGACGGACAACGAATAAGATTAATTATATTCTTGATAATTGGATGCCTCCGGCAATGAGGGATCACAGGGTCTTAATGGGGATTGCATTTCGTGCGGTATTAGGGCCAAAGTATAAATATTATATGACATTTAAAGAAAATGCATGTACAATGTCGCAAGCGGATATTAATTCGTATTATGAGTTATTGGCAGATACGTTTATCAAAAGAAAAACGGACTTAAATGACGGATGCATTCAATTCATATTTGACCATATAACAGGAACCAGTGTATTAGACGCGGGAGCAGGAAAAGGATATCTTGCTCATTTGCTGTATCAAAACAGAAAAATGTTATCTTGTACAGAGAAACCAGGCAGATCTGAAAAGGCCGATATGCGTGGGGGGGGGTATCTGAAAGTCAGTGCATGTGATATTGTATTACCTGAAAAAAGGGACAACAGGATACAATGGAAGCAGGCCACTTTGACAGAGCTTCCATATAGCGATCATGCATTTGATACAGTTATTTGCGCACACACGCTCGAACATATCAAAGATTATAAAAGAGCGCTTGCCGAATTAAGGAGGATTTGCAGCAGGAGACTGATCATGATTGTTCCAAAACAGCGCGAATATCAGTATACGTTAGATCTTCATCTGCATTTTTTTCCATATAAATATATGTTATTGGATTTTCTCGATACGAAAGATGTTCAAATATTTGAAGTTGAACATGACTGGGTTTGTGTGGAAGACTTTATATAACATAGATGGTGTTATATTTTATAGCAGAAAAGTATCTGGATGAATAAAAAGAAAGGCAGTTTTGATTTCTCAAAACTGCCTTTTCAAGATAAGCGAGAGGAAATTCTGCTTTTGCATCGGAAATCTTTGCGTGAATCTTAAATCATTCAACAGCGATTATTCTTTCATTTTATCCAGCTCTGTGAGATTGATGCCTGATGCAGTCAAAATTACTTTTAATTCAATTTATCTGTTCTTCATTCTTTTGTATGATTCCGATTCTTTTTCTGCTACAATCATATAGTTTTGAAGTCTTGCAAATTCTTCTACATTGTTTTGTATCATTTCTTTTTCAGCCGTTTCATATACCTCCATATCTGTTCACCGCCTTTATCGTTACTGTAGTTTCCGGTTGATAATGTTATGATAGCGTATGTGATGGAGCGTGTAAAGTTTTCCTTCGAATGGTTCTGAGAAGCTGATTTCTATAGTTACTTTCAATATTACCAACGCCAAAATATGCCCATTCCTATATTAATAGGCATATTTTATAGTTTTTATACAATGATGGATGAATATTTGGAAAAAAGTTCAATGATTTCTGAAATTTTAGTTGCAAAAAAAGCATATTTGTGGTATCCTTGTTTTAACAGTTGAGTCTTACATTTCTAAGACGTTTTATTTTTTTGAAAAGATTGTTAAATTTTTAACATCTTATTCACGACAAGTTTGTAAAGGAGACGAGAAAATGGCAAACAAAGTAGTTTTAGCAGGCGCATGCCGTACAGCAATCGGTAAAATGGGCGGAGGATTAAGCAATACTCCGGTAGCAGATTTAGGAGCAATCGTAATTAAGGAAGCATTAAACAGAGCAGGCGTAAAACCGGAACAGGTTGACGAAGTATTAATGGGATGTGTGATTCAGGCAGCTCAGGGACAGAACGTAGCGCGTCAGGCTTCTATCAAAGCCGGCTTGCCAAATGAAGTTCCGGCAGTTACATTGAACGTAGTATGCGGTTCCGGTCTGAAATGTGTAAATGAAGCAGCAGCTCAGATTATTTCCGGACAGGCTGACATTGTTGTTGCAGGCGGTATGGAAAATATGTCAATGGCGCCATATGCTATGACGAAAGCTCGTTTTGGTTATCGTATGAACAATGCAACGATTATCGATACAATGGTAAATGATGCATTGACAGATGCATTTAATCAGTATCATATGATGATTACAGCCGAGAATATTTGTGATGAATATGGTCTTACAAGAGAAGAACTGGATGCATTTTCGGCAAACAGCCAGCAGAAATGTGAAAAAGCAATTGCAGACGGCAAGTTTGATGAGGAAATCGTTCCGGTACCGGTTAAAGTTAAGAGAGAAATTGTTGAATTTAAGAAAGATGAAGGCCCTCGTGCCGGCACAACGGCAGAAAGCCTTGCAAACTTAAAATGCTGCTCAGGCAAACAGGGCGGTCTTATAACTGCAGGAAATGCATCCGGTATTAATGACGGTGCAGCAGCTATCGTAGTTATGAGCGAAGAAAAAGCAAAAGAACTTGGCGTTAAACCAATGGCAACATGGGTAGCAGGCGCACTTGGCGGTGTAAGACCGGAAGTTATGGGTATTGGCCCGGTTGCATCTACAAAGAAAGTTTTGGCTCAGACAGGTCTTACGATTGACGATATGGATCTGATCGAAGCGAATGAAGCATTTGCAGCACAGTCGGTTGCTGTTGCAAGAGATCTTGGATTCAATATGGACAAAGTGAACGTAAACGGCGGCGCAATCGCACTTGGACATCCGGTAGGAGCATCAGGATGCCGTATCCTTGTTACATTGTTATATGAAATGCAAAGGAGAGATGCTAAGAGAGGTCTTGCTACACTTTGTATCGGCGGCGGCATGGGCTGCTCTACAATCGTAGAAAGAGATTAATTTAGAAGGAGACTAATCGGCAGTTTGATAGAAAAAAGTAACGGGCCGGTTGATTCGGACTGGTACAAAAATATGGATTTACCCGGGCAGCATTTGCTCTCGGGTAAATCTGTTGTATCATTTTGTATTTTTGACATTTTGTAATCAATGGCGGAATTAAATCCGCATTTCTTAATACATAGCTAAAATATTTAAGGAGGAACTATAATGAAAGTAGGAGTTATTGGCGCAGGAACAATGGGTTCCGGAATCGCACAGGCATTTGCACAGACAGAAGGTTATGAAGTATGCTTATGTGATATTAATGAAGAATTTGCAGCTAACGGCAAAAACAAAATCGCAAAAGGTTTTGAAAAAAGAGTTGCAAAGGGCAAAATGAATCAGGAAGATGCAGACAAGATCCTGGCTAAGATCACAACAGGCGTAAAAGATATCTGTACAGACTGTGATCTGATCGTGGAAGCAGCTTTGGAAGTTATGGATGTGAAAAAGCAGACATTCAAAGAATTACAGGATATTGTAAAAGCAGACTGTATGTTTGCTACAAATACATCTTCTTTGTCTGTAACAGAAATTGCAGCAGGTCTTGACAGACCGGTAATCGGTATGCATTTCTTTAATCCGGCTCCTGTTATGAAACTGATCGAAGTCATTCAGGGCGAAAACACACCGGATGAAATGAGAGATAAAATTGTAGAAATCTCGAAAGCAATCGGCAAAACTCCTGTAGAGGTAAAAGAAGCTCCGGGATTTGTTGTAAACAGAATCTTAATCCCAATGATTAATGAAGCAATCGGCATTTATGCAGACGGCGTTGCATCTGTAGAAGGTATCGATACAGCGATGAAGCTTGGCGCAAATCATCCGATGGGCCCTCTGGCATTAGGCGATCTTGTAGGTCTTGATATTTGTCTTGCAATTATGAATGTATTGTATGATGAAACAGGTGATCCAAAATATCGTCCGCATCCATTATTAAAGAAAATGGTACGTGCAGGCAAATTAGGTATGAAGACTGGCAAAGGCTTCTACGATTACAGCAAATAGTTTTGAATCAAAATACCGCAGCAAAGGCAGTGGACGGATATGGTTGTAATTTGTAACACTGTGATAAGCTGCACGTTCCGCAGCTGTAAACTTTTTTGAGGAACGGTTAAAACAGGCAGATATTAAGAATAAAGGCAGACTGTAAAAGTTGCTTTTCTGTCTTTGGCTGTCAGCGGATGCTTGACAGCCAAACGACTGAGAACAGATACAGACTGTGTAATTAAGTAAATGGAGGAGTAAGAATCATGGATTTTTCTTTAGATAAGAAACATGAAATGGCGAGAACTTTATTTAAAGATTTCGCTGAAACAGAAGTAAAGCCACTTGCTCAGGAAGTAGATGAGACAGAAGTATTTCCGGCAGAAACAGTTGCTAAAATGGCAAAAGCAGGATTTTTAGGAATTCCGGTACCAAAGGAATATGGTGGACAGGGCTGTGATCCTCTCACCTATGTGATGTGCGTAGAAGAGTTATCGAAAGTTTGCGGTACAACAGGCGTTATCGTATCTGCACATACTTCCCTGTGTATTGACCCGATTATGACATACGGGAATGAAGAGCAGAAGAAAAAATATGTAACTCCGCTTGCAAAAGGCGAGAAACTCGGTGCATTTGCTCTGACTGAGCCAGGCGCTGGTACAGACGCACAGGGTTGTCAGACAAAAGCTGTATTAGATGGCGACGAGTGGGTATTAAACGGTTCCAAATGCTTTATTACAAATGGTAAAGTTGCAGACGTTTATATCGTAATTGCAATTACAAGCATTACAGAAGATAAGAGAGGCAGAAAGAAGAAAAACTTCTCTGCATTTATCGTAGAAAAAGGCGCTCCTGGTTTCTCCTTCGGTACAAAAGAAAAGAAGATGGGTATCCGTGGTTCCTCTACATATGAATTGATTTTTGAAGACTGCAGAATTCCAAAGGACGCGCTTCTCGGACCGGAAGGCAAAGGCTTCCCAATCGCAATGCATACTTTGGACGGCGGACGTATCGGTATCGCTTCTCAGGCACTTGGACTTGCAGAAGGAGCATTGGAAAGAGCAATTGAATATACAAAGGAAAGAAAACAGTTTGGCCGCTCCATCGCACAGCAGCAGAATACACAGTTTAAACTGGCTGATATGGCAGCGCGTATTGATGCAGCAAAATTCTTAGTATATCGTGCAGCTGTAGCAAAGGCTACGCAGCGAGTATATTCTGTAGAAGCAGCAAAGGCAAAATTATTTGCAGCTGAGACTGCTATGGCAGTTACAACAGAAGTTGTACAGCTGTTCGGCGGTTACGGCTACATCAGAGAATATGATGTAGAGCGTATGATGCGTGATGCTAAGATTACAGAGATTTACGAAGGAACTTCTGAAGTTCAGCGTATGGTTATCTCTGGTGCGTTATTAAGATAACAAGTAAATTTTAATATAGAATATAAGGAGTGAAACTACCGTGAAAATCGTTGTATGTATTAAACAGGTACCAGATACCAAAGGCGGCGTGAAATTTAACCCGGACGGTACGCTGGATAGAGCAGCCATGCTTGCGATCATGAATCCGGACGACAAAGCAGGACTGGAAGCAGCACTTAGAATTAAAGATGAAATCGGCGCAGAAGTTACCGTTCTTACGATGGGACTTCCAAAAGCAGATGATGTGCTTCGTGAAGCAATGGCAATGGGCGCAGATAAAGCAATCCTTGTAACAGACAGAGTATTGGGCGGCGCTGACACATGGGCTACATCTTCTACAATTGCCGGAGCATTAAGAAATATTGATTATGATTTGATTATCACAGGACGTCAGGCTATCGACGGCGATACTGCACAGGTTGGCCCGCAGATTGCAGAACATTTAAATCTGCCTGTTATTTCCTACGCAGAAGAATTAAAAATTGATGGTGACTCTGTGATTGTTAAGAGACAGTATGAAGACAGATATCATGAACTGAAAGTAAAGATGCCTTGTCTTGTAACAGCGCTTTCTGAATTAAATGTTCCTCGTTATATGACGCCAGGCGGAATTTTTGACGCATACGATGAAAAAGAAGTAACCGTATGGGGAAGAAATGACCTGAAAGATCTCGATGACGCCAACATCGGTCTGAATGGTTCTCCGACAAAAATCGCAAAAGCATCTGACAAAGTACGCAAGGGCGCCGGTGAAAAGGTTACACTTGATGCGACAGAATCCGTGGCATATATCATGGGTAAGTTAAAAGAGAAACATGTAATCTAATAAGATGAAGGAAAGTGGTGAAAAAAAATGGGTTTAGAAGAATATAAGGGCGTATATATCTACGCACAGCAGGTAGATAACGAATTAAGCAGTATTGCCTTTGAATTAATCGGAAAAGCAAAAGATCTTGCAAAAGATCTGAATACAGATGTAACAGCCGTTCTTCTTGGATCAAATGTAAAGAATCTGGCTGACAAGCTGGCTGAGTATGGCGCAGATAAAGTCATCGTTGTAGACGATCCGGCATTGGAAGTATATAAGACAGAGCCATATGCACATGCATTAGCATCTGTCATCAACGAATATAAACCGGACATTATGCTGGTTGGCGCAACCGCAATCGGAAGAGACTTAGGCCCAACGGTATCTGCGAGAGTAGCGACAGGTTTAACAGCAGACTGTACACAGCTGGAAATCGGTGATTTTCCATTAAAACCAGTAGAGGGCAAAGAGCAGAAACATAATCAGTTGTTAATGACTCGTCCTGCATTTGGCGGGAATACAATTGCTACGATCGCTTGCCCGGATAACCGTCCGCAGATGGCTACCGTACGTCCTGGCGTTATGCAGAAGATTGAGCCGATTGCCGGTGCAAAGGCTGAAATTATCGAGTATAATCCTGGATTTGAAGTAAATCACAAATATGTTGAGATTTTGAACGTTATCAAACAGGCTAAGAGTGCAGAAAACATTATGGATGCTAAGATTCTCGTATCCGGCGGACGTGGTGTTGGCTCAGCAGAAAACTTCAAGATTTTACAGGATTTGGCAGATGTGATCGGTGGTATGGTAAGCTGCTCTCGTGCAGTTGTAGAAAACGGCTGGAAACCGGTAGACTGTCAGGTAGGGCAGACAGGAAAAACAGTTCGTCCAAACGTATATTTTGCAATCGGTATCTCTGGCGCTATTCAGCACGTAGCTGGTATGGAAGAAGCAGATATTATTATTGCAATTAATAAAGATGAAGATGCTCCGATCTTTGATGTAGCTGATTATGGCATCGTTGGTGATCTGAATAAGATCGTTCCGGCATTGACAGCTGCTTTGAAGGAAGAGCTTGGTAAATAAGCTGAACAGATAGATACATACGATAGTAAGGCGTCAGGCATAGTGAAAACTGTGTCTGACGTTTTTGTTATATATTTGATCCGTTACTTTTCACGGGGTGGGGCAAGTAATAAAGCAACAGTTTAGACAAAGTGTTGCTTTTGGGCCTCCCGGACGCTGGATGAGGGAATCGGCCCTGTCTCATTGTTCCGGTTTCCAGAACGTAAGAATCCCTAAGCATTCTGCATTTAAGTTGTGGCGCCAGACGGACGCGGCGCCTGGTTCGCCCTGGCTTAACGCCAGCAGCTAAAGGCGCCGC
>CAJUBQ010000042.1 GCA_910584595.1 uncultured Eubacterium sp. | reverse complement strand
CTTTAGCTGCTGGCAGCAGCCAGGGCGAACTAGGCGGCGCGACCGTCCGGTTCCACAGCCTGGAAGCAGAATGCTTAGGGCTTCTTGCATTCTGGAGCGGACACAGCAGACGGGGCAGATTTTCTCTCCCTGCGTCCGCGTAGCCAGAATGCAACACTTTTTTATGTAAATTGTTGCTTCATTACTTGCCCCACCCCGTGAAAAGCAACGGAGGAATTCATAAAAATGCAAAACAGTGAGGTTTTACTTGATTTGCAATGATTTCCAGCTTATAATAGTAATGTCTTACCAGAGATTATGTAAAAGAAAGAGAGGTATAAAAATGGAGCAGAAATTTTATGTATGCGAGCATTGCGGCAATATGATCGCGATGGTAAAAGATGCAGGGGTTCCTATTATGTGCTGTGGAGAGGCTATGAAAGAAATTGTCCCAGGCACGACAGATGCAGCCGTTGAGAAACACGTTCCGGTTTATACAGTGGAAGGCAATCTTGTAAAAGTTTGTGTTGGTTCTACAGAGCATCCAATGATGCCGGAACACTATATTGAGTGGGTGTCACTGCAGACAAAACAGGGCAATCAGCGCAAATCACTGAGTCCGGAAGGCAAACCGGAAGTATGCTTTGCGATTTGCGATGGGGATGAAGTGGAAGCAGTGTACGCATACTGCAATTTACATGGACTTTGGAAAAAATAAAACGAAATAAAAAATAGGGCTGTTGGAAATCAGGAACGTTTCCAACAGCCCTATTTTTTATTTCGTTTCGTATTACGGTCTATTTAAAATTATTTACTCAGTTCAAATCTTTGCAGCATTTGGTTCAATCGCTCCGCCTGCGAAGCAAGCTCTTCTGAGGTTGCCGATGTTTCTTGTGAGGCTGCGGAGTTATCCTGTATACCATGTGAAATTTCCCGGATTCCTGCACGCAGATGTTCCATACTTTCCGCTTGCGTAGCTGCGTTCTCAGCAGTTTCCTGAATCATTTCATTGACCCGGCCAACAGCGCTTACGGATTCTTTCAGTGAGTTTACAGCGCCTTCGGCTATGGCATTTCCCTTATTGATCTCTTCCATTGAGATTTCAATCAGTTCTTTTGTCGTATTTGCTGCTTTGGAGCTTTCTAGCGCCAGTTTTCCGATTTCATCGGCGACAACGGCAAATCCTTTCCCTGCGTCTCCGGCGCGGGCAGCTTCGATCGAAGCATTTAACGACAGTAAATTTGTCTGTGAAGCAATTTCTTCAATCGTCTGTATAATGCTGACGACTTTTTGAGAAGTTTCATGGATGTTATGCATGGCAATCATCATCTGCTTCATGTTTTCCTGGTTTTGGCCGATCATGTCAGCGGCCTGTGCAGTTGCTTTTGCTGAAACATCTGCTTTTGTGCGGTTGTTTTCTACTTGATCTGCAACCGTATTCGTTGCTGCTGTCAGCTGTTCCACAGAAGAAGCCTGCGTTTGTGCGCCGTCAGCCAGCGCCTGAGACGCAGTAGCAAGCTCTGTAGCTCCGATGGATACGCGTTCGGAGCTTTCATGAATCCCTGCCATTACCTCGTTCATAGAATCCGAAATATGGAACAGAGCGTTTTTTATTTTCTGAAATTCACCGGCGTAATCATTTTTTAATTCGATACGGAGCTTTCCGTTAGCAATTTGCGCTAATACATCTGCAGTCTCATCAATGTAGACAATATATTCCTTCAAACGGTTGACTGTTTTTTGAATTGACGCGCCGAGTTCTCCAATTTCATTTTCACTTGTTATCTGCAGCTCAACATCCAGATCCCCGGCGGCTAACTGCTGTGCGGTTTTGTTTAATTCCAGAATTGGTCTGGTCAGTCGCGCGGCGCTTTTTCGGATTCTGACGGCAATCATAAAAATACCAACTGCAAATAACACAATAAGTGCAAGAACCATTACGATTAATATGGAATAATATTCCGTTAATGGCAGACTGCTGAGCACAACATATCCGGTATTGCCAGCACGTTTCAGGAAACCATATTTTGCAACACCGTCTGCCTGATATCTTAAAAAAGTATCCTGCTTGGATGCGATTGCGTTAACAACATTTTGTGATATGTCGGAGTCCTTCATATTTTTTTGAATCAGGTCATTTTGCGGGTGATAAAGATAGGTGCCGTTTTCGGATAATAACAGGATGTATCCGTTGTTGCCGATTTTATATTCACTCATAATCTTTGTCATATGATCCAAAGCAATATCCATGCCTACGGCTCCGAGCACTGTTCCGGTAGCGTCGTCAATGACCGGAGCTGCAGCGCTTAAAACCAGCTTTCCGGTGGAAGAATCCACATATGGCTCCGTCAGAATCGTCTGTTTTGTTTCAATACAACGATACCATCCGCGGCCTGTAATATCCCAGCCTTCTTCGCTCGTAAGGCCATCGGACTGTATGAAAGAGCTTGCATCTAAGTCGGAAATCCAGACAGCCAACACATTTTCAGAATCAGTAGCAGCTATTTTTGCAAGATTGTCTATAACAGTGTCTATTTTCGCTGTCTGTGCGATATTATCCCCAGGTGCAGTATGTTCCATGACAAATTGGATTTCAGGGTTAACGGCCAGCTGTTCTACGTTTTTTGTATATTGCTGTAAAAACCCGGTCAGCTGATTTGAGACTGCGTTAGATTCTTCGGTCAGCTCGGTTTTTTTTGAAGTTATGCTCAGCCACCCTACCATACCGATTGCGGCTGCTGCAATCAGCAAAAGTACGAAAATGACGCTTCCGCCAACTTGCTGTAAAATCTCATCTGCGATTTTTTTCTTTGTCGACAGGTTCGGTTCTTTGGTTTCTTTTTTTTGATGTTTCATATGTATAGCCCTCCCAATATTTCTTTTCCCTATTTTGTTATTGTAACGCTGTTTGGATGTGAATACAATAAGAAAAGCGGATTTATTAGAAAAGAAGCTTAAAAAAGTATAAAATCTATTGACATATAAAAAAATATCTTTATAATTAGTAAAAACTCAGTTTTTTCACCATCGGCTTAGCGCTCATGCAAAAAGAGCGCTAACAATATGAGCTGTCGGGACGAAATCCAACATTCTTTGATTTTCTAAGTATAGATGATTTTAAATTTCCAAATACGCTCGAGTCTGCAAAACAGCAAAATTCAACCATCAAAAGAAATCAGGAACAATATGAGGAATCCTATCTGTAATAAGCAATGAAAAAAGGAGGTTTTCTATGGAACAGGAAGAAAATAAAATAAAAGCTGAGATTGTACAGCCGGATATTGGCAAGCTTTCACATGAGCTGACCTATCATAAATATTTATTGAACAATGACAAGATCCGCAGTTTTTTGCAAAAACTGAGTATTCCTGAGTATTTGGCAATGCATATCATCAAGGAAAGTGAGCTGACAGATGATATTTATGCAGGCAGAACGTATTTAAAAGATATTGCGGATAAAATGCAGCGGACTGTCCGCCAGACGTCTAAAATGGTGAAAGCGTTGCAGGAGCGAGGATTCGTGTCGTGGTCTCATGATGGAGACGGAAGTGAAGGCACTTACGTTACGATTACAGAGTCGGGCAGAAAAATGTTGGAAGAAGAGGAAGCAGCTTTAAAAAAATATTATGGAAAAGTGATTACGAGCTACGGCAGGGAGAATTTAATGAAATTGTTACAGCTTATGAAGCAGTTAGAAACGGTAATGAGTACAGAATTTGAAGAAATGGAGGCAGATGCGATTGAGGAATATGGAACAGATGAATAACTATTTGTGCAGACAGGAGGCAGTCTGCCGCTCAAATGATACGATTTCGCCAAGGCTATATGAAGAATATGGGGTCAATCTTGGGCTGCGTGATGAAAATGGAAACGGTGTACTGACCGGACTTACAAAGATTTCAAAGATTGTGTCTTCCAAGATTCAAAATGGGCAGAAGATCCCATGTGATGGTGAATTATGGTATCGTGGATATAAGGTAGAAGATCTCATACGCAGTTTGGATGAAAATGAGCTTGGGTTTGAAAAGATTGCTTACCTGCTTTTGATGGGAGAAATGCCTTCGGAAAGCGAATATGAACAATTTTTGCAGATCATTGGAGAATACCGTGTTTTGCCGACCAATTTTACAAGAGATGTGATTATGAAAAAACCTGGTGCGGATATTATGAATACGATGACGAGAAGTATTTTGACGCTGGCGTCTTATGATGACCAGGCGATGGATACGAGTATCCCAAACTGCCTGCGGCAATGCATTCAGCTGATTAGCCGGTTTCCGGTTTTGGCAGTGTATGGATATAATGCATACAATTATTATAACAATCAATCCAGTATGATTATTCATAATCCGGATCCGTCGCTGTCAACGGCAGAAAATATTCTGATGATGTTAAGACCCGACCGAAAATATCTGCCGGTAGAAGCAAAGGTGCTGGATACGGCGCTGCTGCTGCATATGGAGCATGGCGGCGGGAATAATTCGACGTTTACCACGAGAGTAGTATCGTCCTCCGGTTCGGATACATATTCTACGATTGCGGCAGCGATGTCTTCGCTAAAAGGGCCAAAGCATGGCGGCGCCAATATCAAAGTGATGGAAATGATGGCGGACATCCGCGCACATGTCAAAGATTATGCAGACAAAGAAGAATTAACCGCTTATTTGTCAAAGATTTTGGAAGGAGATGCATTTGACGGAAAGAAGCTGATTTACGGAATGGGACATGCGGTTTATACATTGTCTGATCCAAGAGAGCGTGTATTTAAGCATTATGTGCAAAAATTAGCAGAAGCAAAAGGCAGGCAGCAGGATATGCTGCTGTATCAGGGAATCGAGGAGATCGCTCCGGTATTAATCAGCAGTAAACGCAGCCGCAACAAAGACGTAAGTCCAAATGTAGATTTTTACAGCGGATTTGTCTATGAAATGCTTGGCATTCCGCAGGAATTATATACGGCAATGTTTGCAGTGGCAAGAATTGTAGGCTGGAGCGCACACCGTATGGAGGAGCTGATCTGTACAGATAAGATTATTCGGCCGGCTTATATGAGTGTGATGGAAAAAAGAAATTAGCAGATAATATTCAGGACAAACCAAATAGGATTCATGAGATAGAGATAGGGATATAGTATAGAGATAAAGATAAAAATAAAGATAAAAGATAAAAATAAAGAAAAAGGAGTCAGCAATGAGCGAATATAAATTGAATACCAAATGCGTGCAGGCAGGTTATACCCCAGGAAATGGAGAACCGCGCCAGATACCGATTGTCCAGTCTACGACATTTAAATACGATACGAGTGAGGATATGGGAAAGCTGTTTGATTTGGAGGCTTCCGGCTATTTTTATACACGTCTGCAAAACCCGACGAATGATTATGTAGCGGCAAAAATTGCAG
This sequence comes from uncultured Eubacterium sp., assembly GCA_910584595.1. Classification (GTDB taxonomy): domain Bacteria; phylum Bacillota; class Clostridia; order Lachnospirales; family Lachnospiraceae; genus Eubacterium_J. The sequence continues at coordinate 32,576 of CAJUBQ010000042.1, read as the reverse complement.
CTCTGGAAGGCGGGACAGCAGCAATGCTAACCTCTTCAGGACAGGCGGCAAACTTTTTCGCATTGTTTAATATCTGTGAGAGCGGCAGCCATATTGTATCGTCTTCTTCGATCTATGGAGGCACATTTAACTTAATTTCGGTTACGATGGCCAAAATGGGCATAGAAGTAACGTTTGTATCACCGGATTGCAGCGAAGAGGAGTTAAACGCCGCTTTCCGGGAAAATACGAGAGCCGTATTTGGTGAGACGATTGCTAATCCTGCGCTGACAGTTCTGGATATTGAAAAATTTGCGAAGGCAGCTCATGCACATGGGGTTCCGCTGATTGTAGATAATACGTTTCCAACACCGGTTCATTGCCGGCCGATCGAATGGGGTGCAGATATCGTTACGCATTCTACAACAAAATATATGGACGGACACGGAGCGGCGGTTGGCGGCGCCATTGTAGATTCCGGCAAGTTTGACTGGATGCGTGTTGCTGACAAATATCCGGGATTATGCACGCCGGATGAATCTTATCACGGGATTACTTACGCGGAGAAGTTTGGCAAAGAAGGTGCGTTTATTACAAAATGTACAGCCCAGCTGATGCGTGATTTGGGATGTATACAGTCGCCGCAACATGCGTTTTTGCTTAATCTCGGACTGGAGTCGCTGCATGTGCGTATGCCGCGCCATGTGGAAAACGGACAGGCGGTAGCAGAGTTTTTACAGCAGCATCCACAGGTTGTTTCCGTAAATTATTCCGGTCTGAAAGGGGATAAATATTATGAGCTTGCAAAGAAGTATCTGCCAAACGGCGGATGCGGCGTCGTATCTTTTGAGCTAAAGGGCGGCAGGGCAGCGGCGGAAACATTTATGAAGCATTTAAAACTGGCGGCCATCGAGACGCATGTGGCAGATGCCAGAACATGCTGCCTGAATCCGGCTACGTCTACGCATCGTCAGATGAATGATATGCAGCTGGCAGAGGCAGGGATACCGGCAGGACTGATCCGTATGTCGTGCGGACTGGAAGATAAAGAAGATTTGATTGCAGATTTGGCGCAGGCATTAGATGCGGCTGCTTCAATGTAACAAGAATGCAGGGAAAAAGATTGTTCTTATAAAAGTATAAAACTTCCTGTTTTGGATAAGCTAAATGCAGTAATATCAGATTATAAAACAGGAGGAATCTATACATGAACAACAAAAAAAGCCAGCCGCTAAAAGGCATGTCAAATCAACGTCTGGATAAAACTTCCCAGTCTGACAGCCAGTCAACGGCAGCCTGGGCAGGTACAGACCATTTCGCTCCAAAATCCAATGTGTCCATTCCAAAAACAAGCGCTGTTGAAAATGCCAAAGAATGGGTTGACGACGGCAGCAGATTGTAGGGAGGGTCATTATGGGAAAAATCAAAATGACTGTGGATGGCAATACGGCTGCTGCATATATTGCATATGCATTTACGGACGTAGCTGCGATCTATCCGATTACACCATCTTCTACCATGGCAGAAGTCGTAGATGAGTGGTCTGCGAACGGAATAAAGAACATTTTCGGACAGACGGTAAAAGTAGCGCAGCTTCAGTCGGAAGCCGGCGCTGCAGGAGCATTTCATGGTTCTTTGCAGGCGGGTGCGCTGACGACGACGTTTACGGCATCTCAGGGATTACTGTTAATGATTCCAAATATGTACAAAACGGCCGGTGAGCTGCTTCCGGGTGTGTTTCATGTCAGTGCGCGTTCCATTGCTGCACAGGCGCTAAATATTTTCGGAGATCACCAGGACGTTATGGCAGCCAGACAGACCGGATGTGTCATGCTGGCATCCGGTTCGGTGCAGGAAGTTGCAGACATGGCTCCGATTGCACATCTGGCAGCAATCAAGGGACGGCTCCCGTTTATTCATTTCTTTGACGGTTTCCGTACCTCGCATGAAGTGCAAAAGATCGAAGCGCTGTCTTATGAGGATCTTGGAAATCTGGTAGACCAAAAGGCGCTGCAGCAATTCAGAGATCGTGCATTGTCGCCAAATCATCCGGTTACCAGAGGAACCGCGCAAAATCCGGATATTTATTTTCAGACACGTGAGGCTTGCAATCCATTTTATGAAAAGATTGTTCCGATTGTAGAAGGCTATATGGATCAGATCAATCATCTGACTGGAAGAAATTATGGATTATTTAATTATTATGGCGCAAAGGATGCGGAATATGTCATCATAGCGATCGGTTCTGTCTGTGGAACGATTGAAGAAACCGTAGATTATTTCAATGCACAGGGAGAAAAGTATGGACTGATCGAAGTGCATTTATTCCGTCCGTTTTCTGCCGATCACTTTATGAAAGCCGTACCAGAGACGGTAAAGCGGATTGCTGTGTTAGATCGCACCAAAGAGCCGGGTGCGCCTGGCGAACCGCTGTATCTGGACGTAAGAAATTGTTTTTATGGAAGAGAACATGTGCCGCTTATCATTGGCGGACGTTTCGGTCTGGGCTCCAAAGATACGACGCCTGCGGATATCCGATCTGTGTTTGATTATTTAAAAAGCCCATCTCCGAAAACAGGATTTACGGTTGGCATTGACGACGATGTGACACACACGTCCATCCCGGCTGCGGAAAAGATTGTAACGGCGAAGGAGGGAACCGTCCGCTGCAAATTCTGGGGACTTGGTTCGGATGGAACGGTAGGCGCTAATAAACAGGCGGTTAAAATTATCGGAGAACATACGCAGCAGTATGTACAAGCTTATTTTGCCTATGATTCCAAAAAATCCGGCGGACTTACAACTTCGCATTTACGATTTGGCAGCCAGCCGATTAAGTCTTCGTATTTGATAGATGAAGCGGATTATATTGCCTGTCACAATCAGTCATTTGTAAATAGCTATCATTTACTGGAAGGTCTGAAACAGGGCGGGACATTTGTGCTGAACTGTCTGTGGGAAAGCGGGGAGCTGGAACAGCATTTGCCGAAAAAGATGATGCGAGAGCTTGCGGAAAAAGAAATTGATTTTTACTGTATTAACGCAATCCGGCTGGCAGAGGAAATCGGGCTTGGCAACCGGATTAATATGATTATGCAGGGTGCTTTTTTTAAACTGGCGAATATCCTTCCGCAAGAGGAAGCGAAGAAGTATTTAAAAGAGGCCGTTCAAAAAGCCTATGGAAAAAAAGGCGAAAAGGTCATTCAGATGAACCATGAAGCGATAGAGCATGGGTTTACCGATCTGGTAAAAATTCAAATACCGGAGCATTGGAAGCAGTTTACAGACGAAGAAAAGAAACAGGAAACAGACGGGATCAAAGAACCGGAATTTATCGCACAGGTCATGCGTCCGATGAACCGCCAGGAAGGAGACAGACTGCCGGTCAGCGCATTTTCCGGGATCGAAGACGGGACATTTCCAAACGGAACGTCAGCCTATGAAAAACGAGGGATTGCGGTTAATGTGCCGGAGTGGAATGTAGAAACGTGTATCCAATGCAACCAATGCTCTTATATCTGCCCGCATTCGTGTGTACGTCCGTTTTTGCTGACTCAAGAAGAAAAGGCAGCTGCTCCGAAAGCATTTCAGACGCAAAAAGCAAAAGGTATGGGATTGGAAAATTACGAGTTTCGCATCCAAATCAGTACGATGGACTGTACCGGGTGTGGCAATTGTGCCGATGTATGTCCGGCAAAGCCAAAGGCGCTTGTTATGAAAAAGCTGGCGACGCAGACGCCGGAACAGGTGCCAAACTGGGCTTATGCGGTTCGTAAGGTATCATATAAAGGAGACTTGTTTGAGGGCAGGACAGTAAAAGACAGTCAGTTTAAACAGCCGTTGATGGAGTTTTCCGGCGCATGTGCGGGCTGCGGCGAGCCTGCCTATATTAAGCTGATTACCCAGCTGTTTGGCGACCGCATGATGATTGCGAACGCAACCGGATGTTCTTCTATCTGGGGAGCTTCGGCGCCTACGACTGCTTATACGTGTGACCATAATGGACGGGGACCGTCCTGGGCCAATTCTTTGTTTGAAGATAATGCAGAATACGGATATGGCATGTATCTGGGTGTGCGTCAAATCAGGGACGGCATCGAACAAAATATGAAAGCGCTGATGGACAGAGGGCTGGAATCATCAGCTCCGATGTTAAATGATGCGTTCAAACACTGGATTCAGGTGCGCGAAGAAGGCGAAGCGTCCGTACAGGCTTCAGAAGAAGTGCAGGAAGTTTTAGCGAGTGTCTTATTGGAAGACGCGCCATTAGGCGGAGAGCCGGAAGTCGTGAATTTGTTAAAGGAAATCCAAAAAAAACGCGATTATCTGACAAAACGTTCTGTCTGGATGATCGGCGGCGACGGCTGGGCCTATGACATCGGTTATGGCGGACTGGACCAGGTGTTGGCTTCCGGAGAGGATGTAAATGTGCTCGTGTTTGATACGGAAATCTATTCCAATACCGGCGGACAGGCATCCAAGTCTACACCGGCAGCGGCAGTGGCAAAATTTGCAGCTTCCGGTAAAAAAGCAGGCAAAAAAGATCTGGGCAGAATGATGATGACTTACCGGAATATTTATGTAGCGCAGGTCGCTATGGGTGCAGATAAGAATCAGACGTTAAAGGCAATCCGCGAAGCGGAAAGCTATCGGGGACCTTCTATTATTATCGCTTATGCGCCGTGTATCAGCCATGGATTAAAGGCAGGCATGGGAAAGAGTATGGATCATATGGCGCAGGCAGTTGCAGCGGGATATTGGCATTTGTACCGTTATCACCCGGATTTGATAAAAGAAGGCAAAAACCCATTTACACTTGACTCGAAAGATCCGACAGGAGATTTTCGCGAATATTTGATGGGGCAGGTACGTTATTCTGCGCTTGCAAGACAGTTCCCGGATCATGCGGAAGCATTATTTACAAAAGCGGAAGGGGATGCTGCCTGCAGGCTGGAAGAATATAAGAGACTGAGCGGAAAATGATAATGTTAAAAAATTAAAATGTACGATACAACAAGCGTCCTTAAAGAGAACTCTCAGTTCCTAAGGGCGCTTTTTGCGTGAATTCGTGACCGCTTCTTACATCAGAACAGGGATTTCAATCTGGATAATATAGTCTTCGATTCGGTCGATGACATTTTCATTGATGCCCGTTTCATAGGAAAATTCATGGAGCGTCAGATGATGTTTATTGGCATACGAAAATATTTCTTCATACCGTTTTGGCAGTTTGTCCCAATCTCCTTTGTGGAAAGCTCTCAGATATGTTCCATCAGGCGGAAGATGCAGTCCTGCCTGATATTCAAGGAAAGGAATTTCGATAAAAAGTTTGGTATAATGATCGAAGTCTCCATTTTGCAGGCTGGAAACGGAAATCATGGAACCGTAGGAGGCATCATGCAGGCGCCCGAGATGGTATTTTTCTGTTTCAGCAGTAATCAGCTCGACTTCTTCTTCAAAAGAAGTGTCTTTGTCAATGTCAACAGTAACAAGACAGCGATGCTTATGTTCTACCATACTGATTTCAGATAAATCCATGGTCAGCAGCGTCGTCATATTTTGGCGATGTGTGCATAAGGTTGTCCGAATTGCCTGTAAATGGGCGATTTTAAGATCCAGATCTGTTATTTTTTCTTCCAGAAGGTCTTTCAGGCTGCCGGCAGAGCGGTTTTTCATAAAATGCTGTATTTCGTCAATGGAAACGTCCAGCTCACGCAGCAAAAGAATCGTTTCTAAAACAGGGCTTTGGTGGTAATTGTAGCAGCGGTAGCCATTGTCCGGATTAATGGCAGCAGGGGGAAACAGTCCGATTTCATCGTACCACATAAGTGTTTTTTTGTTGATGCCATGCATAGCTGCAAATTGCCCGATCGTGAGAAGTTTGTTTTTTTTATTCATAAGTATGTCCTATTATAACGGTTGATAGTAATAGCTGCGATTCGTAACCGTTCTATGGGTTATCAAAACGGTTACTGAATTATTATAGCGCACTTGTTCCGGTTTGTCATCGGGTGGTCTGATAGTTTTTGCATTGGTAAAAAAAGAAAACAGATACTTGACAACTTTGTTCTATTGGGATAGAATATTATTATTCTATTGCAATAGAACGGAGGAACAGGTATGACAGTAAAATTGTTTGAATCTGAGTTAAAGGTTATGGACTTATTATGGAAAGAAGGTGATCTGACAGCAAAAGAAATTGCGCAGCGATTAAAGGAACAAATTAACTGGAACAAGACCACGACATATACGGTAATTAAGAAATGTGTGGAAAAACAGGCGATACTGCGTATCGACCCGGGGTTTATGTGCAGGCCGTTAATCAGCAGAGCAGAGGTACAAAAGGCGGCGACAGATGAATTTATTGACAGGATGTATGGGGGTTCGAAAGACCTGTTAATCGCATCCTTGCTTGGAAAACAGGAAATGACATCAGAGGATATAGCAAGATTGAAGAAAATGGTGGAAGACTGGAAATGAGGTGATCTATGGATAAAATGATAGTAATGACAGTCAATGGTTCTATTCTGATTGCCATAATTATATGCTTTCGGCAGTTTTTCTCCCATCAGATGCCAAAACGATTTTTGGTATGCTTATGGATTTGTGTCATTGTACGTTTGCTTTTGCCGGTTTCAATACCGGTATCCTGGCCTGAAGGAAGTCCTTGGAATGCGGGAGCAGTATCCGCCAGTCATTTGGCAGGCAGCAGTTTTCATGTCAGTTTTGCGCACGATCCGCTTGCCGCAGAACCGATCGCATATTTAGATGGTGAGAAAATCGGTTATACAGCAGCGCTTACTGAAGAAATCATCATTTGGCTGAAAGAATTACTGTTTTGTTCGTGGCTGTTGATAGCGGTTTTGCTTGCAATATGGATGATTGTAAAGCATGTGAAAAGCTTAAGATGGTACGGCATGTCTTTGCCGGTGTGTGAGGAAAAAGCAGCGGAATGGCTGCGGACACATCGCAGTTTTCGTAAAATCACTTTGCGGGAATCTGAATTTGTAAGAAGCCCTATGACTTATGGAATGATTCATCCCGTGATTTTGCTGCCGTCTGAAATGAATATAAGTGAGGAAGAATTTCTTTGCATTATGGAACATGAGTGGATACATATTCGCAGATGGGATATTCTTGTGAAATATTTGCTATATGCTACCGTCTGTATTTACTGGTTTCATCCGTTAGTATGGATCATGTCCATACTGTTGAACAGAGATATGGAGATGGCTTGTGATGAGGAGGTGGTAAAAAAATGTTCTGATGGTTACAAAAAAACATATGCACGCGTTTTAATTCGTCTGGCAGAGGGACGCCGTCCATTGATTTGGCCGGTTAACGCTTGTTTCGCCAGACATTCAGAAATGGAAGAAAGGGTTCGATGGATGATGAGAACGAAAAAATATTCATGGAAAACAGCCGTTTTGGCGGTTGTAATGATTTGCTGCACAATCCTTACATTTACAGTGTGCGCACAGGATGCACAAGAAATAGCGGCAGAAACGGAAACATTTTCTGATGCAGACAGGAAAGAGCAGGAGAAACCGAAAGCTGAAATTAAGAAGACCGAAAGCATACAGTCAGATCCCGTCGATCAAGCAGGAGAGCAATCTGCGGCGCAGGAACAGGTTGTTGCACAGGCAGAGAAATATTTGGGAGCTCCTTACAAATGGGGCGGGACAGATTTAACAGATGGCGTTGACAGTGTGGGATTTGTGAAAGCAATCTATGCACAGGCCGGTATGGAACTTCCGGCAGATATTCATGAACTGATTGCCGATAAAAAGCAAATAACATTATCAGAATTGTGCGCGGGAGATATTGTTATCTATCGTGCAGCTGTAGGTGATGACGACCACGCAGCTATTTATAACGGCAAGGGACAAGTCATACATGCCAGTAATCTAAGAGATGGTGTAAAAAGGTCTGATTTAAATTACAGAGAAATTAAAATGGCCATCCGCATTTTCAATTAAACGCTTCCTATTCAGCTGTGCATGTCAGTAAGGGCAATATTGTAGCATGCACAGCTGCAAATCAGTTTTTTTGTACTTTTTCCTCATAAAAGATTTTCTCCAAATGGAAGAAAAACATAGCATAGGAATAAAATTCTTTTTTATTTGCCAGCTGCTATTGACTTTTTGGCCATACAAAATATAATGGTTATTTAGAATGTGTCTGCAAATTGCCGCATACAGCATTTTGCAGGAAAAGAGTATGGATACAACTTCAGGGAGGAACAACGATCATGTCTTTAATTAAGAAGCCAGTCAATGGCATGAAAGATATTTTACCATCAGAAATGCAGATTCGTGATTATGTGCAGAGCGTCATCCGTGACACATACCGCAGTTATGGATTTACACCGATGGAAACGCCTTGTATGGAAAATATAGCGAATTTATCTAATAAGCAGGGCGGTGAGAACGAAAAGCTGATTTTCAAAGTTATGAAGCGTGGAGAGAAGCTAAATTTGGAAACGGCTCAAACAGAAAGCGATTTGGTAGATTATGGGATGCGGTATGACCTGACGGTGCCGCTTGCAAGATATTATGCGAATCATGCCAATGATCTTCCGTCGCCGTTCAAGGCGCTGCAGATGGGAAATGTATGGCGTGCGGACAGGCCGCAGCGAGGACGTTACCGCCAGTTTATGCAGTGCGATATTGACATTTTGGGGGAACCGTCTAATCTGGCAGAGATTGAGCTGATACTTGCAACGACAACAACGCTTGGAAGACTCGGTTTTAAAAATTTCGAAATACGTATTAATGAACGACGTATTTTAAAAGCGATGGCGGCATACAGCGGCTTTTCACAGGAAGTATATGATACGGTTTTTATTATTTTAGACAAAATGGATAAGATCGGGATGGAAGGGGTATCGGAAGAACTGCTTCAGGAAGGATTTGACCATGCATCGGTTCAAAAATATACGGATTTGTTTCGCAGTGTGCGCGAAGCAGAAGATGGCATTTCGTATTTGGCGGATGTACTGGGAGACTATTTAGAAGCAGATGTCGTAAAAAGCATGAAAGAGATTGCCGCAAGTGTCAATGCCTGTAAAGCAGCAGAGTTTGAGCTGGTGTTTGATCCGACACTGGTGCGCGGTATGTCTTATTATACAGGTACTATTTTTGAGATTGCCATGCCGGAATTTGGCGGCAGCTGTGGCGGAGGCGGGCGTTATGACAAAATGATCGGCAGCTTTACCGGAAAAGATGTGCCCGCTTGTGGTTTTTCGATAGGTTTTGAGCGTATTATTCTTCTTTTAACGGAGAGCGGATTCCAAATTCCACAGCAGCCGAAGAAAGCAGCGTATTTAATTGAAAAGGGATATCCGGGAGAAAAGCTTGCAGAAGTGATTGCACAGGCGCAGGCTGCAAGACAGCAGGGGCAGCAGGTGTTAGTGGTGCGTATGAATAAAAACAAAAAATTCCAAAAAGAGCAGTTACGGAAAGAAGGTTATGAGGAATTTGTCGAGTTTTTTGATAAATAATAGAAAGGACAAACACTTAAAAAGGAGGAATCAAAGATGGGAGAATCCATGCAGGGTTTGCACAGATCTCATAGATGTACGGAAGTATCAAATCAAAATATCGGGCAGACAGTAACCGTTATGGGATGGGTGCAAAAAAGAAGAAATCTGGGAAGTTTGATTTTTATAGATCTCAGAGACCGCTCCGGTTTGCTTCAGATTGTTTTTGATGAAGAAAGCGTAGAGACGGAAGGATTTGCAAAAGCAGGTGTTTTGCGCAGCGAATATGTTGTTGCGGTAACAGGGACAGTGAATAAGCGCAGCGCCGCTATCAATGAACATTTGAAAACCGGGGATATAGAAGTGATTGCACAGAGTCTTCGGATTTTATCAGAATCTGAAACACCTCCGTTTCCAATTGAAGCAGATAGTCAGACGAAGGACGAACTGAGGTTAAAATACCGTTATCTGGATTTGCGCAGACCGGATCTGCAGAAAAATCTGATGATGCGCAGCAAAGCAGCTTCTTTGATTCGAAATTTTATGGAAAAAGAAGGATTTTTAGAAATTGAAACGCCAATGCTGCAAAAATCGACTCCGGAAGGAGCCAGAGATTATCTGGTGCCGAGCCGGGTACATCCGGGTAAATTTTATGCATTGCCGCAGTCACCGCAGCTGTTTAAACAGTTGTTGATGTGTTCCGGTTATGACCGTTATATCCAAATTACAAAATGTTTTCGTGACGAAGATCTTCGTGCAGACCGTCAGCCGGAATTTACGCAGATAGATATGGAACTGTCTTTTGTTGATGCAGAAGATGTGATGGACGTGAATGAACGCCTGTTACAATACGTGTTCAAAGAAACGGTCGGCGTGGATTTAAAGCTGCCTTTGCCTAGAATGCCTTGGAGGGAGGCCATGGACCGTTTTGGATCAGATAAGCCGGATACCCGTTTTGGAATGGAATTAAAAGATGTTTCACAGACTGTAGCAGGATGTGGATTTGGTGTATTCACAGGCGCGTTGGAACAAGGCGGATCGGTGCGTGGCATTAATGTGAAAGGGCAGGGAAAGATGCCGCGCAAAAAGATAGACAAACTGGTAGAATTTGCAAAAGGTTACGGTGCAAAGGGACTTGCTTATTTATGTGTAAACGAAGACGGCACGTATAAGTCTTCATTTGCCAAATTCATGTCAGAACAAGAGCTTTCGGTGCTTGCCGAAAAAATGGAAGCGCAGCCGGGCGATTTGCTTTTATTTGCAGCGGATCAAAATAAGATCGTGTGGAATGTATTAGGTGCGCTTCGGCTGGAAATGGGCAAAGAATTAGGGCTGATCGATGAAAATCAGTACGATTTTCTTTGGGTGACAGAATTTCCGCTGTTAGAGTGGTCTGATGAGGAGCAGCGTTATATGGCAATGCATCATCCGTTTACGATGCCAATGGAGGAAGATTGGGATAAGATAGACACAGCTCCGGGTGAAGTAAGGGCAAAAGCTTATGATATTGTGTTAAATGGTACAGAGCTTGGCGGAGGCTCCGTTCGTATTCATAGAAATGATATTCAGGAAAAGATGTTTGAGGTGCTTGGGTTTACAAAGGAAAAGGCATGGGAGAACTTTGGATTTTTGCTGAGCGCTTTTCAGTACGGAGTACCGCCTCATGCAGGGCTGGCGTATGGATTTGACCGAATGATTATGCATATGGTACATGCAGATTCTATCCGGGACGTTATTGCGTTTCCAAAGGTAAAAGATGCCTCAGATCTGATGTCTGAAGCGCCGGAAGCAGTAGACGCAAAACAGCTGAAAGAGCTTGGGATTGTTTTGTCAGATACAAATGAATAGCAGGTAAATTTAAGTATTTTATGGAACGGCAGAAGGATTATTTCTGACGTTCCATAATTTTTTCCAAAAAAAAGAAACTTTTTTGCGGTGACAGCGTCTAATGATTATACGAAAATAAAAGAAAACAGGAGGTCATTATTAATGAAGAGAAAAGAAATTGCAAAAAAACTGGGTATTACAATATTAGCATCGATGCTGGCATTTCCTTGTATGATGCCGGCAATCTGTTCGGCAGATACGAAAGAATCAGTCGTGGCATCTGCAGTTAAGGATGAAATATCTGATACGAGTTCCGATCAGGAAGCAGAGGATGGAAAAGAACAAAATTCCAGTCAGGAGTCAAAAGAATTAAATTTAACGTTAAAAACATATGAAAAGGAATATAAAACAGAAGAAGGGCGCATTTACAAAAAAATATCTTTTGAATATCCTGTGGCTGACGGCAGCAGCAAAGCAGCGAAGACACTGAATCAGTTCTATCAAAAGCTGTTGAGAAAATGGAAGAAATCCGCTGTTGAGAATTTGGATGAAGCAAAGGAAATGATACAACAGACAGATAGCGCTGACAACTATTATGCAGATGAGGTAGCATGCAAAATTACGAGTCAAGATGAAAATTATATCAGTGTGATGCAGAGCGGTTATGATTATTCGATGGGAGCACATGGTATGCCGTATCGATATACATATGTTTTTGATGCAAAGACAGGAAAAAAAGTATCGGCGGCAACCTTGCTTGGTATGAGTAAAACGCAAGTGAATGAAAAGGTGCGCAGCCTGTATTTAAAGAAATTCGATCAGGCAAAGAAAGAAGATAATCTTATGTTTTATCCGGACAGGAATGATGTGAAAACGACATTGAATAAAATGGATTTTAATGACAACAAGTATTATCTGAAAAATGGAAAACTTCGTTTTTATGCGGATCCATATGCAGTAGCGCCATATGCAGGAGGATTTATTGAGGTTGCAGTGAAGCTTTCATAGTATATACAGGGGTGATTGGAAAGGGTATGGCTGATGTCATGCCCTTTTCATGTGCCATATTCGAATAGAATATAAAATTTTAAGATGAGTGTAGACATTCAAAAAAAGCAATATATAATAAAATGAGAAACAAAGTTCACATTTAAGGAGAAAATGCTATGCTCAATATGGTTAAGGAATATAGAAAAGAGCTGCCATCAACTATAAAATTTATTGATTTGTTTTGCGGTATCGGCGGTTTTCGTTATGCCTCTCAACAGGCGTTCGGGCAGTTGGGAATAAAAGGACAATGCTTATTTAGCAGTGATATAGACAAGTTTGCAGCAGAGAGTTATGAAGTGAATTTTGGTGAGAAACCAGTAGGGGATATTACGAAGGTTGATGAAAAAGACATTCCTGATTTTGATTTGCTTTTTGCAGGATTTCCATGTCAGGCATTTTCCATATGCGGTTTGCAGAAAGGCTTTGCAGATAATACCAAGGGAACGCTTTTTTTTGATATTGCCCGTATAATAAAGGAAAAACAGCCAAATGCATTCGTATTGGAAAATGTAAAAAATCTTGTCAGCCATGATGGAGGAAAAACCTTTCAAACGATTCATCATGTTTTGAGGGAAGAATTGGGATATTTTGTAGACTATAAAGTTTTAAATGCCCTTGATTTCGGTTTGCCGCAAAAACGTGAGAGAATTATTATAGTTGGCGCAAAGAAACCATTTGATATGGACTGGAAGTTTGATATTAAGAATGTAAAGACTTTGAAAGACATATTGGAAGATGAAGTTGACAAGAAACATTATGTATCAAAGGAAATAGTAAAAAAGCGTAAGGAAATGCACACAGCAGAGACCACACCTGCTATTTGGCACGAGAATAAATCAGGAAATATATCATCTTATCCATATAGCTGTGCATTAAGGGCAGGGGCAAGCTATAACTATTTGCTCGTGGATGGAGAACGGAGATTAACGCCGAGAGAAATGTTACGGTTGCAGGGTTTTCCTGATGAATTTAAAATCGCAGTGTCGGATGCTCAGACCAGGAAACAGGCGGGAAATGCAATTCCGGTTAGTATGGTGGCTAAAGTGATTGAAAAATTTATACCGTTGGTTTTTTAATGATGTATTTTGAGGAAAAGTGTGCTATACTGTAAGAAACAGTGTGTTTGGAGGTATAACAAATGAATGGACCAGGATTGAGGTCGGTTAATAAAGCAATTGCGCCTTTCGATTTGAATAAATTCCCAATAAAATTTGCAGATACATTTGCAAAAGAGAAACCTTATGAAAAACAGTAAAATTTGAAAGCAGCTGGTATACAGTGGTAAAGTAATGTGTTTTTAAGGTTTTAAGGATAGAGGTGTGGAAAATGGCACGTGATAAAGAAATAGTCACTAAAACCATGAAACGTGTGAAAAGCAAAGATACATCTATTGAAGTTGCTTTAAGAAAGGCGCTGTGGGAAAAGGGATTTCGATATCGTAAAAATTGTGCCAAATTGCCTGGAAAACCTGATATTGTTATTCCTAAATATAAAATTGTGATATTTTGCGATAGTGAGTTTTTTCATGGAAAGGATTGGGACAAACTCAAATTGCAGTTACAAAGAGGAAATAATCCTGATTATTGGATTAAGAAAATAGAGCGAAACAGGCAACGTGATAGAGAAAATGAAAAGAAGCTCATGTTTTTAGGGTGGAATGTCGTGAGATTTTGGGGGAAGGATATTGCGAAAGATGTAAATGGGTGTGTTAGAGTTGTAGAAGAAATGATATTTGATGATTGCATAGAAGAGTTGATGCTGCATTAGCTATTTTAAATGATATTTGTAACAGTTCAGATAACCCATTGAACTGTTACGAACTGTTACTGATATTTCAAAAAATATTAAAAAAACTCTTTACAAATAACAGAAAACTTGTTATTATATAAACTATCTTATTTTTCTAAATCAAATTGCCTTAGGGCAGTCATAAGAGTAAAAAATGCTCGATAAATATATATGTTATATTCACGAATTATTTAATCATTCGTACAATTCCTGTAAAAACATTGTTAATATAGTTATTAGTTCATTATCCGGACTCATAAGCGTTTAAACGTTATACATCAGCGGTAAAGTTTATCGCTCGTGAGTATAAATAAAAATAGAAAGCAGGTGGGAATATGCCGGAAATCATAGGATTTTTTGGAAGTTATCCTGCGGATATCTGTCTGTATGCTGCTTATGCGCTGCAGAATGAGGGAAAACAGGTATGCGTAATTGACCATTCAGAGGATGGAATCTTGTTTCAATGTGTGCCGGCTCCAAAGAGACAAATGATGGCCGTTACATTTCACAATGTAGACTTTATGCGTCGGGTGCCGGTCATACAGTGGCAGGAGCTAAACTATGAGTTTGTGCTTGTACAGTTAGGAGACAGGCCGCAGGAGTTGTGTCTGGCTTTGTGCAGAACGCGTATATTAGTTGTAGATTGTGAACGAAGAAATTTGGATTTTTATAGATGTTTTGTACAGGAGGGCGGTTTATCTGCAGCCGTATTGCTGCGTGGACTGTGTTCAGGATGTTCGGCAGAAAAGATAAAAAAGCTATTGGAATGGGATCATGCATTGATTGATCGATGGCTGCTGCTGCCTTTTCATGAAGCGGATGAGGCGTATCGGATTCATATGCAGTATGAGACAATGTATAAATTTGCAAATATTTCTCCAGGGATGGAACATGTTCTGGTGCAGTTGCTGCGGTTGATTGTGTCTTCTGACAAAAGGAATCATATTCGTTCGGTCAGAAATGCAAAGCAAGGAAAGATGATACGGATGAAGATTTGAAAACATTTGGTTTTCTAAAATCAGGAGTATGTTTGAAAAAAGCAGGGAATGGGGGATTAAAGTTGAATATCGTATTTTGGAGCGAAGAAGATGGCTGTGGAATGACAAGTGGTATGGCAGCGATTGCCAGCGCATGTGCGGATTTATGGAGTATGAAAGTATGTTTGATGCAAAGCAGCAACCAGGGAGGAGATTTGTATCAAAAGCTTGGGACAGGTATAAAAAATATTTCTTTGGTGAGAGAGGATATTGGTGGCAGGCGAGATGCATGGGAAGTTTTAATAAGGCTGGCAGTCAGCGGAAAGCTGACGAAAGAAAGTCTGTTGGGGAGTATGGTTCCGGTCGCAAGAGGACAGATGTATTATTTGCCGCAGGGTGAATACAAAAAGAGAGAAAAATATTCGCAGGCAGTCAAAACAGGAATCCGGCGGGTCGCTGATTTTACACGGCAGATAGCGGATCTTACGTTTATTGACTGCGGCAGCGGTAAAGATGAAATATCAGATTTGCTATTGTCACAGGCAGATGTAACAGTAGTCATGATTTCACAGGAGCGTCAAAATCTGGATGCTTTTTTTCAAAACAGGCACGTCTTTCAGGGAAATGTCGTTTATCTTATTAATCAATATCATCAGGAATCCGTATATAACAAAAAAAATATTCATCGGCTGTACAGAATCTATGAAGAGGAATTAGCAGTCATTCCTCATAATCCTGTATTTCGGCAGGTCAGCGAAAAAGGAAAGACAGAACGATTTATTCGCAGACATAGACAGTGCAGAAATTTTGACGGTCAGAATGATTTTATGCAGGAGCTTATAAAGACAACCGGTTTAATTTTAAAGGCTGCGGGAATGGCGGTATAAGTAAAATCTTATTGTTTCAGGAGAATATATGTATCAAAAGAAAATAAAAAAGAAAGCCCGGCCCTTTACGCAAAGCAGGTTTGAAAGGGTCGGGAGTTTCACAAGCAGAAAATATCATACGAAATCCGGCAGACAAAGAAGGTGCCGGAATATCCGGCCGCCTCCTTTTGCAAACGGTTGTAATGAAACCGCTTAGCGCTGTTCCGGTTGTGAAACCGGCTCCGGCAGCTGGATTCTGATTTGCTGAATACGGTTTTTTATAACAGAAGTTACGGTCAGGCGGATGCAGTCGTCGGTAATAATCTGTTCGCCTGCTTTGGGCAGATGATCACACTGGCCGATAAAATATCCGCCGATTGTATCGTAATCGTCAGAAGTCAGGCTGATTTCCAATTCATCACACAAATCTTCCAGATTCATGGAACCGGCTACGAGAAAGTCAGTATCGCTAATCTTCGTAAGCGGATCAGATTCATTGGAGTCATATTCGTCATGGATTTCACCTACGATTTCCTCCAGAAGGTCTTCCATAGTGACCATACCGGCGGTAATACCGTATTCGTTCAGTACAACGGCCAGATTAATAGATTTTGTCTGCATTTCTAAAAACAATTCTGCCGTATTTTTCTTTTCATAAGTAAAAAACGGCTCTCGCAGAATGTTGGCTACTGAAAAATGTTCAACATCTTCATAAAGCAGCAAATCTTTCATGTTTAAAATGCCAATTACGTTGTCGGTAGTGTCTTTATAAACAGGAATTCTTGTATAGTGATTTTCACGATACGTTTCCAGAATATCCCGGTAAGTGCTGTCTACCTTAACAAATGTCATATCAATCCGCGGAGTCATAATTTCTTTTGCCACGGCATCTGAAAAGTCAAATACGTTATGAATCATTTCGCGTTCTTCAGTCTCAATAATGCCGGTTTCATGGCTGACATCTACGATCGTTTTTAATTCTTCTTCTGTCAGAGTATCCTTATTTTTATTTGGGTCTACCCGCAGCAGACGAAGAAATAAGTTAGACAGCTTATTAATAATGATAATTACCGGCGTCAGCGCTGTCATCAGTGACTGAATAATACCTGCATATAAAATCGCAAGCTTTTCTGCATGAAGGGTGGCAAGTGTTTTGGGAGAAATTTCACCAAAGATCAGGATGAGTATGGTAAGTATTCCTGTTGCAATTCCTGCGCCGACACTGCCAAACAAGCGGATTGCCAATGAAGTTGCGATACTGGATGCAGAAAGATTCACAACATTGTTGCCGATTAAAATGGCGCTGAGCATTTTGCCGGAGTCTTCTGTGATTTTTAATGCGCGTGCGGCTCGTTTATTGCCTTCATCAGCAAGTGTTCGCATACGGATGCGGTTAAAGGTAGTTAAGGAAGTTTCTGCAGAAGAAAAAAATGCAGAAAGCAATAATAAAATAACTAGTATGGCTAATTGGAATATATCATCTGGATTCAATCGTACACCTCTTTATTCATAATAAGTAATTTGCTTTGTAGGATTTACATGTATAATATACCAAAAAATGAAACGCTTGAAAAGTATTTCCTGTAAAAAAATTAATTTGTTTGAGTGGACGCTGTAACAGTTCAGATAACCCATGGAACTGTTACGGGGTGTTTCCAGTAACAGAATCCGGTATATTCGAAGGAAAACAACAGCAATAGAAAGTGGTAAGATCATATGTAAACAATTGTTATCATAAATAATAATTTTTGTAAAATAATTATGCTAAGGAAAGGAAACATGTATGGAGCAAAATGAAACTCAATACGATGAGATGGATCGCAGGAAAGTCGCTCTTTTTCTGATAGGAGGGCTGCTTGTTATTCTTGCGGCGGTCATTCTTGTGATCTGCTTATTTGCAGACAGAACAAAAGCATCGACAGGAGAAGGAGAGGCTATACGGATTACACCGGAGCGTGTTCAGCAGATTTCGGATGATGTGAGTAAACAGGTCTTAGATAACCTTCGAAGGAGTGTATTGACAGAGCAGATACAAAAAGCTGTTTCTGAACAGCTCAAAGGAGAAAAGATATATGAAATTCTTTCAGACGGTGATGTAACGGTAACCGCAATCGGAGATGATGAGCTTCGTGATGTGATCGCAGTATTATTAGAAGATATTGAGAGTTCAGGAGACGGGATGCTGACCGAAGAACAGAAAAAGTATATCAGACTTGCAGTAGATAAAGCATTGCAGGATGCACTTGCACAAATCAGTGTTTCACAACTGCTTACGGAAGAAGAACGGCAAAAGCTGGAAGATCGGCTGCGGCAGGAATTAAGCGATACACTGAAACGGCAAATACAGGGCAGTTCCTGTCAGTTAAGCGGTCAGGAGCTTGAAAAGCTAAAACAATCGCTGCGAATAGAAAGTCTGATTCAGGGTGAAGTTGGCAGGATCACAAAACAGCAAATGGAAACGTTAAAGACACAGATTATCTCAACTGTGAAAAAAAGTATAAAAACACCGGTCAAAGGGGTGGATTATTTCACAGACGCTGATATCAAGCGGATACAAAAAAATGTACTTAAGGCAGCAACAAAAGAATTATTCACGCAGATCGAAAAATTAACAGCACAGATCAGTGAAATACAATCGCATGTCAGCACATTGACAAAGCAGGTAAAAGAATTAAAAACGCTGGATCAGCAAAAGAATGCAGATATGCAAAAATTGCAGAATAGCATTACGAATATTAATCATTCCATCCAACGGATTCAAACGGTAACAGAGCAGTTAACAGAGGCAATTACGGTTTCCGGCAGCAATCTGGAAAAAGTGACCGGTTCCGGTAGTGAGATACAATCTGCATCGGTTTCAGCAGGCAATTTGACGATTGCACAATTTGTGGATATTTTAGCGGGAAATGATCAGATTTATACGCGGGCGATTCAGGAATTAAACCGAATTGTAAAACAGCTCAAAGATGAGAATGTGAAGCAGGACGAGAGTTTTGACAAGGCAGTAAAGGAGCTGGAGCATTCACTGGACGATAACGGCAAGGCGCTGGAAGATATGAAAGCTGCATTGGAAAAAAACGATCAGGAGCTAAAAAATCAACTGGATGAGCAATCTTTAGATTTTGCAAAGAAACTGGAAGAGGAAGAAAAGACAAGGCAGGAAGCGGATGAAAAGCTGCAGAAACAAGCAGATGATGCAGACAGGTTAGCGGGTGATCTAAAAGAAGCAGGAAACATTGAAGGCGATACGATTTTTCAAAAGATTGGCGCAATCGTTAAAATTTTATCCAAAGATGGTATCCATGGACTTTTTGAATCACTGCAGGCAGTTGGAGGCGCTGAAACGGTAGAAGAAGGTATGGAAAATCTGCATACGGATTTGGAAGATGCAAGAACGCGGGTAAGCGAACTTGAAAAGGAAAAATGGCTCTCGAACATTACCTTGTTGGCACAGTCACAGCAGGATGGGGTATCCGGTTATACGTACCGGGAAAGCGGCTCTGCGTATGTTTATCAGATACCGCTTGTAACAGAAGAAGATCAGATACGGTTAGAAGATCATGACACGTCCGTTGTGGTTGAATTTAAAAAGCCTGGAAAGCTTCCGTCAGATGTTGCGTTATCGACGAGCGGCAATGCACTGCTTCTTTCTTTTGCAAACAGGCCCACACGTCCTATTGAAATTGTATCGATTCATGTCTATAAAGAAAAGCAGATAAATTGAACAGTCTAATTATAAAGCAAATAAAAACGGGAGGAATCATATATGAAAACCAGGCATAACACAAGGAAAGCGCTTTACGTGCTGTTTCTAACAGGTATACTTGTCGGCATTCCATCGATACATAGTGAAGCGGCAGTTATTACTTCTAACGCGACAGATAAAATAGCAGTTGTGTTTCATGAAAATACAGCTTACAGCGCAGGTGATTATATTATTTATGACGGTGAGATGTACATTTGTACAGAAGACATCCAGGGGACATGGGCAGCTGCAGAGGCAAATTTTATGCAGATTACAAAAAATCGTGAGATCGGTATGATAGAGGATTTATCGGCTGTATATGACGATTCCAAAGATCCATCCGAAGAAACATCTTTCATGGCATTTGCGGCAAATGCCTGGCATAAATTAAAAGGTTTTTTTGGGCTTGAGAGTAAAGATGAAAGTGTGGATGTCAATCATTACAAAAATGCGTCTGTCAGTGCAAAACTCAATTTTTTGCAGCAGCAGAATCAACAGCTGGATCAAAATGTAGCGAATCTGCAAGGATGGATTACACAGTCTTTTTCATCTGTCAGTAATGGAAAATCTATATTAGCGGCCACCATTACTGACAAAGGAGTACCAGTAGGCGCGCAAGATTCTTTTGTAACGTTTAATCAGGCAATCAAGGATTTGGCATTGCTGCAGTATCAGAACGGCCAGGATAAAGGCCGGGAAGATGGTTTAAAGGAGGGGCAGGAAAAGGGCTATGACCAGGGTTACAAGGAAGGGGTTACATTTGCTGACAATCGTGTAAACGAAGATTCGGAAAGTTATAAGAAAGGATTATCTGTCTTTGATCCAAAAGTCTGGTCTATCGAAATACGGGTTGATAAAAATGGCCCGGATAAAGAAGAAGAATTTTTCAGTTCACAAAGAGGAATGTCTGATAACCATATTGAATATTCGTATTTAAAAAATTTTGAAGGACATACGATTATAGCGGTTTACATGGATAACAGATATTATTCTCCGTTTGGCGGCACAGAAGCCAAAGAGCTTGTAAGCCAGGTAGGCAATGAATATTTAAAAATCTCTAACGCAAGATCGGATTATTTAAAGGTTACAAAAGAAAGCATTTTTTGGGGATATGCATCGTTTAATAAAGAGGACGATACATATAATATATTGAAATTAAAAGTAGTGTATGTATGAGATGTTTTCCTTATGAAATAAAATTGCTGTTTCTTTCATGAATAAATGCAATCATTTTTGTTGACTTTTTCCAGGAAATCTTGTATATTGTATACATAATACAATATACAAGATTTCAAACAATTAATTTTGGAGGATAGAAAAATGAATGAAATCAGGCTGAAAGCGCTTGCAAAGATTAATCTTGGCTTGGATGTTACCGGATGCCGGGAAGATGGATATCATCTGGTACGGATGATTATGCAGACCATTCACTTGTTTGATAGTGTACAGATGGAAAAAATATCGGAAACAGGCATTCAGCTGACGACAAATATTAAATTTTTGCCTGTGGACGAGCATAATATTGCGTATAAGGCAGCCAGGCTTTTGATGGACGAATTTGAGCTTACACAAGGGATACGCATAGATATTAAGAAATGCATTCCGGTATCTGCAGGGATGGCTGGAGGGAGTACGGACGCTGCAGCCGTTTTGTATGGTATGAATCAAATGTATGATTTGAAACTTTCACAAAAGCAGCTTGCAAAACGTGCATTGACGCTGGGAGCGGATGTACCCTATTGTCTGATGCGGGGAACAGCTTTGGCGGAAGGAATTGGAGAAAAACTTACCAGGCTTCCGGCGGTTCCCCGTTGTCCGGTTGTGATTGCAAAGCCGGGTATCAGTGTTTCTACGAAATGGGTTTATGAAAAATTATCATTAAATGAGCAAACGAAGCATCCTGATATTGACCAGTTGATGATAGATATTAAGCAGCAAAATTTAAAGGCGATGGCGTCGCATATGGGAAATATATTAGAAGAAGTAACCATAAAAGAATATCCGGTTATTGCACAGATTAAGGAGCATTTGATGGAACATGGAGCGATAAATGCAATGATGAGCGGCAGCGGCCCTACCGTATTTGCTTTATTCGAGGAACGAAGTACGGCCAGAGATGCAGCAGATGCATTGCGTGCCAGTGAGTTAGCAAGACAAATCTATGTAACAACGATATTTAATGTGTAAGAAGAGGGTAGAGAGATGTCAGAAGATTTGAAATTAAACATGAATGCATATTTGCCTCTGCGTGATGTTGTATTTCAAACACTGCGTGAGGCCATATTAAAAGGAGATTTAAGACCAGGTGAGCGTCTGATGGAACTGCAGCTTGCTGCCAA
The DNA here is from genome assembly GCA_910584595.1 of uncultured Eubacterium sp. Taxonomy (GTDB): domain Bacteria; phylum Bacillota; class Clostridia; order Lachnospirales; family Lachnospiraceae; genus Eubacterium_J. The sequence goes on along the minus strand of CAJUBQ010000042.1, from coordinate 10,524 downwards.
ATTAGGCGTCAGCCGCACGCCGATCCGTGAAGCAATTCGAATGCTTGAGCAGGAAGGACTGGCGGTTACGATTCCCAGAAAAGGCGCGGAAGTGGCCAGAATGACAGAAAAAAATATGGAAGATGTCTTACAGATCCGTGAAGCGTTGGACGATCTTGCCGTTCAGGTAGCTTGTGATAAGATGACTGAACAGCAGCTTAAGAATCTCACGCTTGCCATGAAAAATTTTGAAACGGCTATTCAGACAGGAAATTTGAGTAAAATTGTTGCTTATGACGTCGAATTTCATGATATTATTTACGAATCAACTGACAATCCGAAGCTTGTTACACTGCTGAATAATTTACGAGAGCAGATTTATCGTTATCGGGTAGAATATTTAAAAGGAAAAGAAAATTATCCAATGCTCATTAAAGAACACGAAACGATATTGGAGGCTTTAAAAGAAAAAAATAAAGAACGTGTGGCAGATGCGATGCGCAATCATATTCGCAATCAGGCAGAAGCAGTAAAAAATATTATTCGTGAACAGGAATAATAGCAGGAATTGTAAGCAAATAATAGGACAAACTTAGGAACTGTAAATAAATAATCTAACAAACTTACTTGTTTTTTCAGATTATTTATTTACAGTTCCTTACAGTTTCTTAGAAAAATTAAAATGGTATAATAAAAATGGTATAATAATGATGTCACAAAATCGGGCAGCCTGCATAGGATAATAGTAAGAACAGAAGGATATTTGTGTGCTTATGAAGAGTATATATCATACGCAGGCAGACATGCCGGATATGGGCAGGCTGCGGGTGAGCGTGGAATCCAGAGTAAACAGGGATCCGGTTGCGGATGCCAGGATTGCCATTTCTTATACAGGAGAACCAGATAGTACTTTTGAAGAACTGAGTACCAATGAGTCTGGACAGACCGAGCAAATCGATCTGGAGGCGCCTCCGTTAGAATACAGTATGGAGCCGTCAGAAACCCAGCCATACGCCCAATATACGATACAGATTACGGCAGAGGGCTATCAGCCGGTAACCGTAAACGGTATACAGGTGTTATCTGACCAGACAGCAGTACAGGATATTCGTTTACAGCCGGTTGGTGCGGCTGCGACCTGGCCGGATGATATTGTGATTCCTGCAAATACATTATTTGGAAATTTTCCTCCTAAAATTGAAGAAGCAGAAATTAAGCCGGTGAGGCAGACGGGTGAGATTGTACTTAGCAGGGTTGTAGTTCCTGAGTATGTTGTTGTGCACGACGGAGCGCCGACGGATACAACCGCAACAGATTATTATATCCGGTACAAAGATTATATTAAAAATGTAGCCTCCAGTGAAATCTATGCAACCTGGCCGGATGCCACCATACGGGCAAATATACTGGCGATTATGTCTTTTACAATGAACCGGGTGTATACAGAATGGTATCGTAACAAAGGATACAACTTTACCATTACTTCTTCTACGGCATACGATCAGAAGTGGTCTTACGGAAGGAATGTTTTTTCAAACATTTCTCTGATCGTTGATGAAATGTTTCAAAATTATCTTTCCAGGCCAAATGTGCGGCAGCCAATTTTAACGCAGTATTGTGACGGACAGAGAGTAACGTGTCCAAACTGGATGACACAGTGGGGTTCCAAATATCTTGGAGATCAGGGGTATTCGGCAATAGAGATTCTTCGTTATTATTATGGCAGCAACATGTATATTAATTCTGCAGAGGAAATATCCGGGGTGCCATCTTCCTGGCCTGGTGTTGTGCTGACCATCGGTTCTTCCGGCAGCAAGGTTCGCCAGATGCAGGAACAGCTGAATCGTATTGCCAGAGCTTATCCTGCATTGCCGACAATTACGGCTGATGGTATTTATGGTCCAAGAACACAAGAAGCGGTAGAAAAGTTTCAGTCTGTTTTTGGGCTTCCGGTTACGGGAGATGTGGATTTTAGAACCTGGTATAAAATATCTGAGATATACGTAGGAGTTTCCCGAATAGCGGAACTGGCGTAGATAAAATAAGAAAAAAAATATCGGGTTAAAAAAGATATTTTTTATGGAACTATCACGCTTTTGTGTTAGTTCCTTTTTACGTTATTTACATTTTGTAAATGGTAGCCAAATAGAAAAACTTTTTGTGAAACAGTTTTATGGGTTATCTGAACTGCTGCCTTTTGTTTGAACTTTTTGTTTGAACTTTTTGTTTGAATTTTTTGTTTATTGAGGATTTTTGCCATGTGCTCATGGAGATTCAGACAAGCAGGATGACCAGATATTTATTTTACGGTGTACTGGAATAGTAGTTGCACTTTTTCGGATAAGATATTATTATGAAATAGAACTTTGGTTATAGGTAGTATACGTTTCTGAAAAATGTTAGCGAGTACGTTGTGATAGTTAGAAGGGTATGTATGAATTTGGCAAAATGGTTTGTACAAACCGTTATTTTTTCATTGCTTCCGTTGATTTTTTATTTGTTACTTCATTGGATGTTTCGTTTGAAAGAAGATCCGACAAGCAGGTACATATCTGAACTGTGTACATTTACACTTGTGATATCATCATCTGTGGCAATAGAATTAGCGAAAAACAAATATAAAAATACAATGGTCAAGGAAATTATTTTTCCTGCATATCTTGTATTATTATTTATTTTTTTTATAATATACATAGCTATATCGATTTGTTTTGTATTATAAATTTATGCAGAATATTGTAAATTTCAGTTTCTTCTACAGTTCCTTAATCCTGCAGGATCTTTTTTTGTATTTTACAAGAAAGAGTCTCGAAAATAACACAGAGAGCTTAGAGCCGTTTGGCGAAATGTGCCAGAGCATGGGCAAATGCCTGCCAAAGGGCTTCTGAGGGCGTTTTAGTGGTGGTTGAATTAAAGCCGTGTTCATGTTATATTATTAACCGAGAGGTGATGACAATGGTAAAAAGTAATGCAAAATGCTGCAGGAAGCGAGAGTGTGGATGGTTTTTTAAAGCGGGCAGTGGCAGAAGCTATTGAACGTAACAACTCTGAAGCAACAGCGAATAAGGAGGGCTGATTTATGGCATTACCAGTGGAAAAGGCACGTTATTCACTTGCCGACTGCCTCATATGGGATGAGAATGAACTTATAGAAATTATTGATGGTGAGGCATTTATGATGGCAACGCCGTCGAGAATCCATCAGAAGATTAGCGGCGAGTTATTCCGCCAGCTTGCAAATTATCTTGAGGGTAAAAAATGCGAGGTTTACTCTGCTCCGTTCGGCGTTCGGCTGTTTGAGCAGGATGGGGACAGACCGGAGGATGTTGACACTGTGGTTGAGCCGGATATTTCCGTGGTATGTGACCGGAGCAAGCTGGATAAGCTTGGCTGCAAAGGAGCGCCGGACCTGATTGTTGAAATCCTGTCGCCGTCCTCCCTTCGCCATGACCGGCTTGTGAAGTTAAACCTATACCAGCGGGCCGGGGTCCGGGAATACTGGATTGTGGATCCGGAGAATAGGTCTGTGATGGTGTTTCTCCCGGATCGTAACGGTTCTTTCAGACTTCATGAGGACTACGGACGGGAAGATGTGGCGAAGGTCAGTGCGCTTGATGGATGTTTTATTGAATTAAACAAAGTGTTTTCTGAATAAGGAACTTAGAAACTGTCCGGAAATAACTTGTGATATTGCTTGTCGGACAGTTCCATAGAGTGGGCGGGTTAATTCCTGCCCGCTCTTAGCTTGCGGCTCCCGGTACGGGTGGCAAAATCGACAACCATTGTGTAGGTGAGGGAATGCAGTGCATCTATGTCCTGCGTGTTTTCGCATTCCCGGATATAGAGGTCACTCAGATGGTAAGCTTGTTCGGTATCCAGCTCTCCGGCGCCTGCAGCCCTGGTGACAAGCGTGGCTGTGACAATTAGTTTCAATATTCCGGGAAATACACTTGTAACCTCATTGTACAACAATTCATATTGATAATAAAAATCTTCAATCACTGATTCCCGGTTTCGACCGACAACGGCTTTTACCATACCGATTTCATTAAGCCCAAACGTATGCAAGATTTCCTGTTTGCTAAGTTCATGGTCTTTATAAGGAGATACGCTATTACGAAATGTCTTTATACACATTGGAATGGTGTCAGCTATTGTTCCGTCTATATCAAAAGCAACTATTTTAAATATTACATATTTTCTTCGTTAATCTTCCGTATTACATGACAGGGGTTACCTACTGCCAATGAGTTTTCTGGTATATCTTTTGTGACAACGCTTCCAGCTCCTATAACAGAACCGTCACCTATTGTTACACCCGGAAGGACAATAACACCTCCCCCTAGCCAACAGCCATTTCCAATTTTTATTGGTAATGCGTAGGTACGGCAGAAATACTGTCCTGTGTCTATATTCCAGTTTGGTGTAAGTCGTTCGGAAAGTTCGACAGGGTGTGTTGCTGTATAAAGCTGTACATTTGAAGCAATCAGTACATTATCGCCAATCATTATTTTGTTGCAATCTACGAATGTGCAATTCATGTTCACGGAAACATTGTTTCCCATATAGATATTTCTTCCATAATCGCAGATAAATGGAAGACCAACAGATACGTTTGTGCCAATTCCTCCGAATAACTGTTTTAAGACGTTTATTTTTTCTGCTTTCTGTTCATATGCAAGGGCATTATATTTGTGCAATAATTTTCTTGCATGACTTTTTATATCCAAAAAGATTTTATCATGGCAGTTATAATATTCCCCCGCCATACATTTTTCTAATTCAGTCATAATATCACCTCCATGCTTCATAGTAGAAAAAAACCTGTTACAAAGCAAGTAACAGGCTGTTCCCTTATATTCTTTTTGCAAGTGCTTCAATAACAAAAACGACGGGAATTTGTGTTGTTCCGTTATATCCCCTGTTAATCCGTTTGGTATTTAAGTTATAAGCAAAATTCCAATCCGATAATTTTGCTAAAGTCGAGAACGGGGAATTGGTAATGCTTAGTACACAACAATTCTTTTTCTTAAATTGGCTGACTGCTTCAATCAATTTTTCAGTTTCACCGCTTTCCGATAATGCTATTACGGCTGCGTTCTTCCAGTGAAAGGTTTCTATCGGATAAAATACATCCTCTAGCCCTACGGCAAAATGCCCCATATTGGAGAAATATCTTGCTCCGTATTTTGCTAATGTTCCTGATGAACCCATTCCGATAAAGATTATCAAATCAGCTTTTCTAATCATGTCAATCGCAAACAATAATTTTTCCTCTAAGGCACTTGAATTTGCCCTTGTAAAAAAATCCGAAAGTTCCTGCAAATCTTCCATAGGCGGGCTGGTAGCCTGCAAGGTAATCTCTTTTTTCAGAGCTTCCTTAAATTCAGAATACCCGTCAAAATTATTTTTATTGCAAAAGCGCAATACGGTAGACGTAGATAATTGGAGTTCTTTTGCAAGCTCTCTAATAGTCATGTATTGTATTTTGTCACTATTAGAAACGATAAATTTGTAAATACGAATGTCTGTTTCGTTGTACTTTTGTATTTCTTCATACGAAAACATACTGTATTTCCTCCAAAGTATTAGATGTCTTGATTATATACTGATTTTGTACGCTTTACAACTGCTGGATATTTCTTTACCGTACATGAGCATTTGTGCCCGGATTATCATTTCCGTATCCCTCAGGCAGATTAATGATAACCCATACTGTCATGCCATTAAGATATTAGATAGGTGGTATCAGGACATAGTATAGAAAGGAAAATGTTTTTGATTTGTTGCAAAGTTTAAGTTCAGATTTGTCTATGGAAGATATAATGTTTATTAAAAAGTATATTTTGAAAAGTGAGGAGGATGATAAAAATATAGTAGAGCTGATAGAATGACTTTAGGGGTAGGCTGTGCAGACAGGATTGATATGGTAAGTTGGCATATAGATGTCAGATGTCCAACAATAGTTGATTTCTATACAAATTTTTGATATGATATGGTCAGGAAAATGAAAACAGGAGTTGATGATATGACCAAAGAAAAACGGTTATCAGATGATGTGGCTGATTCTATATTATCCATGATTACGATAGAGAAAAGATTTAAAGCGGGAGATAAACTCCCGAATGAAAATGAGTTATCAGAGGAACTTGGAGTTAGCCGGACGACACTAAGGGAGGCCATAAGAATTCTGGCTGCCGGTAATGTTGTTGAGATTCAAAGGGGCAGAGGGACTTTTGTGAAAGAAAATTTTGAAGAAAATACTTTAGATGAGTTATCCGTATTGACATCAGTGAAAATGAATGCCGATGATCTATATGAGATGCGTCTGATTTTTGAGCCGGAGGCTGCCTATTATGCAACCTTGCGGGCTACAGAAAGCGAGCTGCAAAGGATTATATCCATTGGCGAAAATATAGAGAAGCTCATCCTGGAGGATAAGGACAGGACTCTGGAAGAACAGGCTTTTCACCGTTCCATTGCAAAGGCAACCCATAATGATTTTATGAACAAGCTGATGCCGGTGATACAGGAAGCGATTGATAAGGGTGTAACTTTATCAAAGAAGAAGAAAGTTGCATCAGAGGATACGGTTACGGATCACAGGATACTTATGAATTTTATGAAAAGCAGAAATGCGGAGGGCGCGAGAAATGCTATGCGGATACACATTCTTCATGCGATAGAGCGGCTAGGGTTAGAAAAAACAGAATAAAATTGTTTAAGAATGCAGAACATAAAAATGGCGTGGTCAGTTTTGGCTGCGCCTTTTTTGTTGCATTTTGCCTCTAATTCAAAATAAGTTTGCAGGGAATTTAGAATAGAGCAGACAATATACTTGACATAAGACAACAGACATATTATAATAAAAAAACAATAAACAGAGGAGGACATGAATATGCGAAGTGATAAAATAAAAAAAGGAATAACGGCAGCTCCGCAAAGAGCCCTGCTCCATGCATTAGGCGTAACAGAAAAGGAACTGGAAAAGCCATTCATAGGTATTGTAAGTTCTTATAATGAGATTGTACCGGGGCATATGAATATTGATAAGATTACCCAAGCCGTTAAACAGGGGGTTGCGCAGGCTGGCGGAGCGCCATTTGTTTTTCATGCCATTGCAGTATGTGATGGCATTGCAATGGGCCACGAAGGCATGAAGTTTTCGCTGGTTACAAGAGAGCTGATTGCTGACTCTACAGAGGCGATGGCAACAGCGCATCCTTTTGACGGGCTGGTTTTTATACCAAATTGTGATAAGAATGTTCCGGGGCTGTTGATGGCGGCTGCAAGACTGAATGTGCCTTCCATATTTATCAGCGGCGGGCCAATGCTTGCAGGTGATTTTGAAAACAGGAAGATCAGTTACTCAAATATTTCCGAAGCTGTAAGCGAATATAAGAGTGGAAAAATTGATGCAGACACATTGCGTATGTATGAGAATTCTGCCTGCCCGACCTGCGGTTCCTGTTCGGGGATGTTTACGGCAAACAGCATGAACTGCCTTACAGAAGTTCTCGGAATGGCGCTGAGCGGAAATGGCACGATTCCCGCTGTTTACTCTGAAAGACTTCGTCTGGCAAAAGAAACAGGAATGCAGATTATGGAATTAGTTGAAAAAGGGTTAAAGCCAAAGGATATTATGACAAAAGAGGCTTTTGAAAATGCGCTTACAATAGATATGGCATTAGGCGGTTCCACGAATAGTCTGCTTCATTTGCCGGCTATTGCGCATGAATGTGACTTATGCCTGGACTTGGAAACAGCAAATAATATTTCGGCAAAAACGCCAAATATATGCCATCTCGTTCCATCAGGGAAACACTACATGGAACAGCTGCATAAAGCAGGAGGCATTGCTGCTGTAATGCATGAGATCAATAAGGCAGAGCTGTTGAATAGGGACTGCATTACCTGCAATGGAAGAACGATAGGGGAAAATATTTGCGGAAAAGAGATAAAAGACCATGCGGTTATCAGGGATATCGATCATCCTTACAGTAAAGAGGGCGGTATTGCCGTTCTCAAAGGAAACCTGGCTCCGGACGGATGTGTAGTGAAGCGGGCTGCGGTTGCGGAGAATATGATGAAACATAAAGGCAAAGCAAGGGTATTTGATGGAGAAGAACCTGCATTAAATGCAATTTATGCAGGAGAAATACAGGCAGGGGATGTTGTTGTAATCAGATATGAGGGACCCAAAGGCGGACCGGGTATGCGTGAAATGTTAAATCCTACATCGGCTATTATGGGCTGTGGTTTGGGAGACAGCGTAGCGCTCATAACAGATGGCAGGTTTTCCGGAGCCACCCGTGGAGCGGCGATTGGCCATGTATCGCCAGAGGCAGCAGTCGGGGGAAATATCGCTTTCATTCAGAATGGCGATATGATAGAGATCGACATACCTGCAAATACAATTAATGTCCTGGTTTCAGATGAGGAGCTGGAAAGCAGGAGAAAAAATTTGGTTCCTTTTGAAATCAAAGTAAAGAAGGGCTATTTAGCAAGGTATTCAAAACTGGTTGCATCAGGCTGCAAAGGAGCAATATTAGAGTGACCTGTGGAAAGGAAGTGGTATTGTTGAGCAGTAATTTAAGTGATGAAAAAATGAACATAGAAAAACAATTTAATCTGATTGCAGAAGAATATGACAACAACCGAAGAAAATTTATTCCCTGCTTTGACGACTTCTACAAGAATACGACGAAATTTATTGTTTCAAATATAGAGAAGCCAAAACAAGTTGTTGACTTAGGCGCTGGAACAGGTTTATTAACATATTTCTGGTATCAGCAATGCCCTGATTCTAAATATGTGCTTATGGATATTGCCGATGAAATGCTGAATGTTGCCCGGAAAAGATTTGATGGTATGGAAAACATATCATATCAAATCGATAATTATATCCACAAGCTCCCCGATATTCTTTTTGATACGGTTATTTCAGCCTTATCCATTCATCATTTAGAGGATAAGGATAAGAAGAAACTGTTTGCAAGAATATATAACAGCCTGCCGAATGGCGGCTTATTCGTAAACTATGACCAGTTTTGTGCCGGGCAGCCGGAAATGGATCATTGGTTTAATTCTTTTTGGGAAAGTCAGTTAGCAAACAGTGGATTAACGGATAAAGATGTAGAGTTGTGGAAAGAACGCAGAAAATTAGACAGGGAATGTACCGCCCGACAGGAAGTGGATATGTTGAAAGACTGTAGATTTAAAATGGTTAAGTGCGTCTATTCTTGCCAAAAGTTTTCTGTGATTGTTGCCATTAAATAGTATACCAGGATATTGAATTATACATTTGTGCATTTTTCACATTTACGTGATTAGATTTTAGTATATAATTCGATTAGTGTAGTATCATTGTTGGAACGAAAGAAAGCGTTATTGGTTTTATTAGTCGTGCCATAGAGGAAACAATGGAAAGGGATAATCAGTAACCGCAAATTATAGAAAAATCACCTCATATTCTCCAAATAAAATAAATAATATCTAACATTGCTGTATATCATCGTAGATTGTAAATTTGAAGATTTGTTAAAGTTTTGAAAAATCATAGGCGGCGCTATTATAGCGCCGCCCACCAAATTTCTAATATGGAATTTTTATAATGACCTGTGCGCCCTTTGTCTTATCAGAATTTTTTAATATGAGCTGTCCGTTATGCTGCTTAATAATGCTGCTCGTAATATATAGTCCCATACCGAAGTGCATATTTGAGGTTCGGCTCTTATTCCCCATGAAGAATTGTTCCTGTGCATGATGTAGGGCTTCCGGCGTGAAGCCGCTTCCCTCATCTATTATAGAGATTTGTAGAAAGTCGTCCGGCTTTTGCACCTCTACATAGACTGTCCCTTTTGGTGGAGAGTAATCTAACGCATTGCCTATCACATTCATAATTGCCCGTTCCAGTAGTAATTTATCCGCTTTGAAAGTTCCTAAATTTGCCCCTGTTTCCATGTGTAAACAAATTTCTTTTGTAAGGCATAATGAATTTGCCTGCGCTTCAATCTGTTCCATATAATCAGCTATATCAAATTCTTCCAAATTGAGCTGATACCCGGCTACTGTCCGGGATATATCAATCAGCGTCCTAATATAAACGCCCATTTGCCCGGAACTTTCTATAATATACCCCGCATATAACCGCTGTTCGTCGTCAAGCTCTGTTTCGCTTATCAAGTCGATATTTCCTTGAATGACAGTTAAAGGCGTTTTTAAATCGTGAGCAAGTGCCGCTATCTGCTCCTTTTGTAATTGTTCTGCGCTCCATTGTTTCTCTAAAGATGATTTCAAGTTGTTTTTCATATCAGAGAAAGAATGTAACACATCTTCAAATTCTTTGATTTTTGAGTGTCCCACTTCAAAATCAAGATTTTGTTTCGCAACCTTAGCTGTTGCTTCAAATAGTGGGGAGAGCTGCGCCCGCATATATTTCGCAAACTGCGCTGTTAATATCACGCAGACTGCGATACAGTTTATCCCTGTGAGGATATATAGCAGAATTTCCGGTGAGGGAAAATGATGATAGAACCATTCATT
>CAJUBQ010000041.1 GCA_910584595.1 uncultured Eubacterium sp. | reverse complement strand
TTCAACGATCTGTCTTTAGGGGAGATCGCACAGGAGGAGGGCATCAGCAGGCAGGGGGTGCATGATACAGTCAGGCGCTGTACAAAAGCGCTGGAAAGCTATGAAAAGCGGCTGCATCTGGTACAGAAGTTTCTTAGAACCAAGGAACGTGTGGAACAGATTCACGCACTGGCCAGTGAATTTCGTACGAATCAGGATATGGCAGTCTTAGATCAGATGGAACAGATATCCAATGCGATTTTAGAGGAATTATAAGGAGTCAGGAACATGGCATTTGACAGCTTATCAGAAAAACTTCAAAATGTATTCCGCAATCTGCGCAGCAAAGGCCGTCTGACCGAGGACGATGTAAAGACGGCGTTAAAGGAAGTTAAGCTCGCGCTTTTGGAAGCGGATGTGAATTTTAAAGTTGTGAAAAATTTTACAAAAGAAGTTCAGGCACAGGCAATTGGCTCTGATGTTATGAATGGTTTGAATCCGGGGCAGATGGTCATTAAAATCGTTCATGATGAGATGGTCAAAATGATGGGTTCCGAGACGACGGAGCTTGTGTTAAAGCCGGGTTCTGAATTGACAGTCATTATGATGGCAGGTCTTCAAGGCGCTGGTAAGACGACGACGACGGCTAAAATTGCGGGAAAGCTAAAGCAGAAGGGAAAAAAACCGCTTTTGGCAGCATGTGACGTATATCGTCCGGCAGCGATTGAGCAGCTCCAAATTAACGGCGAGAAGCAGGGCGTCGAGGTGTTTTCCATGGGAGACAAAAACAGTCCCGTGAATATCGCGAAAGCCGCGGTAGAACATGCTTCCAAACATGGTTTTCATGTGCTGATTCTGGATACGGCCGGACGTTTGCATGTCGATGAGACGATGATGGAAGAGCTGGCGCAGATCAAGCGTGAGATCAATGTGACGCAGACGATTCTCGTTGTGGATGCAATGACTGGTCAGGACGCGGTCAACGTGGCCAGCAATTTTGAAGAAAAAATCGGCATTGACGGCGTAATACTTACAAAGCTGGACGGCGATACGCGAGGCGGCGCAGCATTATCCATTCGGGCTGTGACCGGAAAGCCTATTTTATACGTCGGTATGGGTGAGAAATTATCGGATCTGGAGCAGTTTTATCCGGATCGGATGGCTTCCAGAATACTTGGCATGGGCGACATTTTAACGCTGATCGAAAAGGCGGAAGCTGAGATTGACCATGAAAAAGCAAAAGAGATGGAGCAGAAGTTTAAAAAGGCTGAGTTTGGCTTTGACGACTATCTGGAATCCATGAATCAGATGAAAAAAATGGGCGGTTTGTCCAGTGTGCTTTCGATGATGCCGGGAATTGGCGGCGCACAGATGGAAGAGCTGGAAAACGCAATGGATGAAAAAAAGATGGCCCGTATTGAAGCGATTATTTATTCTATGACGCCACAGGAACGCAGTGATCCCGGGATATTAAACCCAAGCAGGAAACGCAGGGTTGCCGACGGCGCAGGTGTTGATATTGCAGAAGTCAACCGTCTCGTGAAGCAGTTTGAGCAGACGCGTAAGATGATGAAGCAGATGACCGGTATGATGGGCGGAAAAGGAAAACGCGGCAAAATGGGAAGATTTAAACTTCCGTTTTAGCATAGATGATAAGGAATGACAGCAGTAAGTACTGTTTATTGTCAAGGAGGTGAAAGAAGTGGCAGTTAAGATCAGATTAAAAAGACTTGGAAAGAAAAAAAATCCTTTCTATAGAATTGTTGTTGCAGATGCCAGAACATCCAGAAACGGCAAGAGCATTGATGAAATCGGGACTTATGATCCGATGAAGAATCCAAGTGAATTCCACGTAGACGAAGAGGCAGCTAAGAAATGGCTGGCAAACGGTGCACAGCCTACGGAGACTGTAGCTAAGATTTTAAAGCTGGCAGGAATCGAAAAGTAGTGGCAGCAGGCTGTTTTGCCTGAACTGCTGCAGGTAGTGAGGTGGATATATGAAAGAATTAGTGGAAGTGATTGCAAAATCACTGGTCGATCATCCTGACGAAGTAACTGTAACAGAAACAGAGGATGATAAATCCATCGTAATCGAGCTGCGGGTAGCTCAAGTGGATATGGGAAAAGTCATCGGCAAACAGGGCCGTATTGCAAAGGCAATTCGTTCTGTTGTGAAGGCGGCAGCTTCCAAGGCAGATAAAAAGGTTATTGTAGAGATTATGCAGTAATTTTTTACAGTCTGTGAAATACCGCTGCACCTGGCGATACAGTTTTTGAGATCGTATCCGGTGCATATAAGAAAATAAGAAAGCATTGTAAGACGGCATGTAGTTTTACAATGCTTTTTTCAAAACCAGTGTATGAAATAAAGGAAGGATTCGTGCATGGAAGATTTGTTTCAGATAGGTGCGGTTACAAGCACACATGGACTGCGCGGTGAGTTGAAAGTATATCCGACTACGGATGAACCGGCGCGTTATCACAAATTAAAAGAAGTAATTTTGGATACAGGAAAAGAACAGCTAAGCTTAAAGATAGAACATGCCAGATTATTTAAACAGATGGTAATCATCAAGTTTGCAGGCTTCGATCATATCAATGAAGTGGAAAAATGGAAAGGCGCAAAATTGTATGTTACGAGAGAAAATGCCTTGGAATTAGGGGAAGATGAATACTATTTTGCAGATCTGGCAGGCTTGCGCGTGGAGACGGAAGAAGGTCAGCTGTTAGGAAAAGTGAAAGATATCCTGCAGACAGGCGCAAATGATGTATATGTGATCGGCCGCGAGAGGCAGAAGGATCTTTTAATTCCTGCAATTAAAGATTGTGTAAAACAGATTGATCTGGAAAATGGCAGGATGGTCATTCATTTGCTGCCGGGACTTTTGGAAGCAAGCGAAGGCGGTGTAAAGTAGATGCATTTTTATATATTGACGCTGTTTCCGGATATGATTCGACAGATTATGCATACAAGCATTATCGGACGGGCGGTAAGTCATGGGATTCTGACTTTTGAAGCAGTGAATATCCGGGATTATACAGCGGATAAACATAAAAAAGTAGATGACTATCCTTACGGAGGCGGTGCGGGCATGGTGATGCAGGCACAGCCGGTTTATGATGCATGGAAGGCGGTCATGGACCGGATCGGACAGGAAGGAGGAGTCCGTACGATTTATCTGACGCCGCAGGCTCCGGTTTTTGGGCAGAAGATGGCAAAAGAGTTTGCAAAAGAACAAAATCTGATCTTGCTGTGCGGACATTATGAAGGGATTGACGAGCGGGTACTGGAAGAAATCGTGACGGATTACGTTTCCATCGGTGATTATGTCTTAACGGGAGGAGAGCTGCCGGCAATGGTGTTTGCAGATGCAGTTGCGAGGATGGTTCCGGGAGTGCTGACGAATGAGCTCTCCGGCAGTACGGAATCTTTGGAAGGAAATCTTTTGGAATATCCGCAGTACAGCCGCCCGGAAGAGTGGAATGGGAAAAAAGTGCCGTCTGTGCTGCTGTCCGGCAATCATGCAAACGTGGATGCATGGCGCAGAGAACAGTCCATTCGCCGTACGGCAGACAGACGTCCGGATTTGCTGGCGCAGGCGGATCTGACAGAAAAAGAACAGAAAATTTATTTATGATACAGACATATGTACTAAACACAGGTGAATTGCCTGACCGGTCGGACCATCCGGCACAATGGGAAGCTTATATGCAGAATATGCCGCCGGAACGGGTGGAAAAAATCAGGCGGATTCGTCATGAAGAAACGAAAAAGCAGAGCTTTGGCGCGGGCCTGCTGCTGCATGATGTATGTAAACGGCTGGCTCCCGGGGAGGAGATTACGTATGAAGCGTATGGAAAGCCTGTCTGCGCGGATCTTCCATTTAATTTGTCTCATACTAAGGATGCTGTGATTTTAAGTGTTTGGGAGGGCATAAATCGTGAAGAAATAATGATTGGCTGTGATATTGAGCAGATCCAGCCATATCAGGCAGAGATTGCCGGGCGGTTTTTTACACAGGCAGAATACCACAGTCTGCAGGCAGTGCAAAACCCTCAGGAACAAGCAGAATTGTTTTACCGCTACTGGACGAAAAAAGAAAGTGTTATGAAATTGACCGGGCTTGGACTTTCTTTACCGATGGAGCTGTATGATGTGCGGGGAAGCCAGCCGGTTGTGGATTTTGAAAAAACTTATGCGTGGTATGAAAAGGAATTAAAAAAAGGACAGATAAGGGAAGGATTTACACAGGCAGTAGAAACTTTGCTCTACCGGAACATGTATTTCAAAGAATATCGTTATCATCCATGTTGTATTACCGTGTGCAGCACGACCGAACAGTTTGCACCGGATTATGTGCTTGCAAAACCGGGGAAAGAAGGAATATAATAAAAGGGCATAGAGTTAATAGAAAAAAATAAAAACAGACGGCTATGCACCGGGAAAGGAGGAAGCGGGTGATGTTATGGATGCGTTAAATATACAGGTTACAGATATGGCAGGCGCATATGTAGAGCATTCTATGGTGATATCGAACTTTTTAATAAAGGTTGGAAGTCAGATGCAGGATCATATGTGTAAAATATTTGGTGATAACGTGCAATATAAATGGATCGTTGATGGAAAAGAAAAAATTGTCGTTCCAGATGCGTCTATCAATTGCCGGTTTCATCAAAGACGCGGGAATTCTTTTTTTAATAATCCACGGTTTGTTATGGAAGTATTAAGTCCGTCTACGGAAAAATATGACCGCGGAGAAAAAATGGAGTTATATTGTTCCCAGGAAATAGATGAATATTGGATTGTAGATTGGCGTAAAAGGCAGATAGAAATTTATGTGCTCGATTATGAGCAGGGGACGCCGCATTATTATTTGTGGAACACAATTACGCAGGAAAATAAAAAAGAGCTGAAGCTGGTTCATTTTCAAAACATTCAAATATTATTTGAGGAATTGTTTGATGGAATGGACGATATGTTATAAGTATCCGGGAATCAAAAAGGGCAGAGTTTTATGAAGAGAAGAAATAAAATCTATCTGTATATGACAGTGCTTTTTATTCTGGTTTATATCGGGCTGCTGACGGTTTTGTGTTTATCTGAATATACGGACAGCAGCGCTACCATACGTTCATTTGGCGATGCGTTTTGGTACTCTCTGGTGACATTTACGACGGTCGGCTACGGGGATCTTATACCGGTCACCCCTTTGGGACATGCGGTAGGCGTTGTGTTTCTTTTCATGTCTGCAGGTATTATGATGACATTGTTCGGAGCTGTGATTTCGTTTGTTACGAGTGAAGGATTTCCGCTGTTTCTGCTTGGATTTCAGCGGAAGAAAAATTGGTATTATTTTGCGGATTATGGAGCGGAAGCAAATATTTTAGCTGCGAATATTTACAAAGAAGACCCGGATACGCTGATTATCTTTGGTGAGAAAAAAGACGATCAGATGGAATTTCCGGACTATCCGTGTTTGTTTATCAACGTATCGCCGGCCAGAATAGTATCACGCAAGAAAAATATTGGCACAAAGTGTAAAATTTTTCTGATGAAGGAAAATGACATCGGTGTGAACAGCCGCGCCGTTGATCTGCATTTGCTGCCGGTAGAAGTATATGCAAGGACGACGAACGGGCAGGATCATCTTTCGGGAAACATCCGATTTTTTCATAGCTATGATTGCTGCGCCAGACAATACTGGCGTTCCAAACCGTTATGCAGCAATGAAAATACAATTGCAATCATTGGATTTGGAAATTATGGGCGATGTATACTGGAACGCGCGATTTTAACAAATGTAATTTCAGTGAATCAGCATGTAGCGTACCATATTTTTGGAGATGCAAAAGATTTTCTTGAGATGCACAGATATTTACATAAAGTGTTTTCTCTGGATGAAGTATCGAAAGATTCCGATTCTTTGATCTTTCATGATGAACTGTGGGAAAGCCGGCATGAGATACTTGAACAGGCAGACCGCATTATTATCTGTACAGACGACGAACCGCAAGGCTGGAGCATTTTCTGGCAGCTGAACCGATATTATAAGCTGCATGGACAGATTCATCTGCACAGTAACCGCAAAGCTCCCGGCGTATCTTATTTTGGCACAAATGAAGAAATTTATACGCCAAATCAGATTATGCGTACGGCTTTGAATCAGGCCGCGATTATGATAAATGATATTTTTCGAAAGTCCGTGGATTATCCGACGCTTAGCTGGGAGCGGCTGGATGATTTTCATCGGGAATCCAAAATATCGGCAGCCGATCATTTGTTAACGAAAATAAGAATTCTTTTACAGGACGAAACGATTACAGAATATACTGCTAAAACCGTGGAAAGAGCCTATCAGGAATATTGTAAAACGTCAAAATCTGAGGCTGTAAAAGACAGATACCGCCGGCTGGATCATATGCGCTGGCTTCGTTTTTATACATTTTATAATTGGAGTTATGGGGCTGTACGGGATGATGGCGCAAGACAGCATCCGATGCTTTGCCCATATACGGAGCTGACGCCAGAGCAAAAGCGGGAACGCGACGCTGCATGGGAATTGTTAGGCAGTTTGATGTTGGAGCTTAACAAGCCAAAAACCGGAAGCAAGGAGAACGTTAAGGATGAAGAATCAGAATAAAAATGCTTTTATCAATGGATTGCGGGATGGGATACCGATCGCTATGGGTTATTTTGCGGTAGCATTTTCGTTAGGGATCGTAGCAAAAAAAGCAGGTTTAAATCCGATCCAGGGATTTATATCCAGTATGCTTAATCACGCTTCAGCAGGGGAATATGCTGAATTTACGGTAATTATGGCAAATGCTCCTTATGTGGAGATGGCATTTGTTATATTAATTACGAATATGAGGTATTTATTAATGAGCTGTGCGCTTAGCCAGAAGTTTCAGCCGGATACTTCTTTTGCGCATCGTTTTTTCGTTGGATTTGGAATTACAGATGAAATATTTGGAATCAGCATCGGGAGACCGGGAATATTAAATCCGTATTATAATTACGGTGCAATGTTTATTGCTCTGCCGGGCTGGTCGATGGGGACGGCTCTTGGGATTGTAGCAGGCAATATTTTGCCTGTATCCGTTGTCAGTGCGCTAAGTGTGGCGTTGTATGGGATGTTTGTCGCCATTATGATACCTGCATCCAAACAGAATAAGGTCGTGGGAGGAGTCGTTGCAGTTAGCTTCGCTGTAAGTTATGCAGTGTCTAAAATATCTTTGTTTGAAAATATGTCTGACAGTATGAAGATCAGTCTGCTCACAGTGATAATCGCAGCAGCCGCAGCTGTTTTGTTTCCCGTAAAGCCGGAAGATGAATCACAGGAAGATGAAAAGAAGGGAATTTCGCAATATGGAACATAATATTTATTTATATATACTTGTAGCAGCCGTAGTTTCCTGCATGATCCGAGTGCTGCCGCTGACCCTGATACGTAAAAAGATTAAAAATCCGTTTCTGCAGTCGTTTCTTTACTATGTACCTTATGTAACGCTTGCAGTTATGACATTTCCGGCAATGTTAGCGGCGCCGCAGTATCCTGTTGCCGGAATTTTGGCGCTGGCTGTTGGAATCGCTGCTGCATGGAAAGGATTAAATATGGTAAGTATTGCTGTATTATGCTGTGGGGTAGTTTTTGTCTGTGAGACAGCGATGGTCCTGTTTCGGTAGGAAAAGGATAACTTTTCAGATAAGGGAGATTTTTCAAATGAGGAAAAAAAGTATTTTAAAACAGCTGCTTATTCCAATGCTGACGCTTGCGGTAGCTTTGCCTGCCGTAGTGCTTGTAATATTTACGACATCTTATGAACAGGAAATTTATAAAAAAAACGAGCAGCTTTCCAGTCTTATGGCAGGTGAGATTTCGATCTTTATGGATGAGGCGTACCATGTGAATGGGGAACTGGCGGATAATCCGAGTATTTTGACGATGGATACAGATGTGCAGACGCCGATCCTAAAGCGGTGTGTGGAGAGAAACTCTTATTTAGATCAGATATACATACAGGGTACAGATGGTATGCAAACCGGCCGTTCATCCGGAGAACTGGCAGATCGTTCTGCCAGGTGGTGGTTTTTACAGATGATGGAAGAGCCGGAAGCATTTATATCCAAATCTTATTATTCTGTTGCAACAGGGATGCCCTGTGCTTCCGTATTTTTTCCAATGTATCAGGACAATGTGCTGCAGGGCATTTATGCGGCGGATTTAAAACTGGATTTTTTACAGGAGTTAATCGGGGAACATTCGAATGAAGCGGATGGCAGGATTTCTTTTGTGATTGATGGGGAAGGGGTCGTAGTTGCACATCCGGATCTGACTCAGTTAGAAGAACAGTATAATTATAAAGATCTCAATGCTACGGTAGCGGTTAAGGACGCTTCCGGAAATCCGGCCGTTGACGAAGAAGGAAATATTAAGACCGAACAGCATTCTTTTGAAATATCCGATAATTTTAAACAGGTGATTGCGCAGGTGATGGCAGGGAACAGCGGCAGTACTAAAATATCGTATGATAAACAAACGTATTATGCCGGCTATGCAGCGATTAAGCTGCAGGGAAATTCGGATTCCTGGTCACTGATTACCTTACAGAAGAAAAGCGCCGCAATGGCAATGGCTGTGCGTATGCTTCTTGCAGCTGCAGCGGTTACTATTCTCGCAGTTACAGCTGTTGTATTTTTTGTGCTGCATCTTGCCCGTAAACTGACAACTCCGGTCGTTGCGATTTCAGGGCTAATGAAAGATGCAGCGGAGGGAGATTTTTCTGCTTTTGCTGATGAGAGCAGCCAAAATGAGGTCGGGCAGCTGGCAGCGAGCTATAATGTGATGGCAGGCCGGATCTCTGGCGCATTGCATCATATGACCGATTATACAAAAGACCTGATGCAATGTTCGAACCGACTTCAGGCTATGGAGTCAGACATAGATGTGATCAGCCAGGCAATGCAGGAAATTACAGATGGCACAGCAGCACAAACATCTGAGGTCAGTCAGGTTACGGAGCATATCGCGCAAATGGAAAAGCGGTTTGAACAGCTTAAGGAAAAAAGCGCGGATTTGCTGTACGAGGCAGAGCATACGGTAACATCCGGTGCAGAGGGAATCCGAAGCATTCAGAAATTAGAAGAACAAAACCACAGTGTCGAAGAGTATATGGCATGTTCTTATGAAAAAGTAAAACTGCTGGAAATGCATTCGCAAAAAATAGCTGAAATTGTACAGACGATTCGAAATATTGCTTCGGAGACAGAGCTGTTGGCGCTGAATGCAAGCATTGAAGCTGCAAGAGCAGGAGAACACGGGAAAGGGTTTGCTGTTGTAGCAGAGTCCGTTGGTAAGCTGGCAGCGGATTCTTCGAAAGCAACGGCAGATATTGATACGATGATCGGAGCATTTTGCGGTGATATTGATGACATTATAGCACAATTTGAAAAGATGAAGACGATGGTTGCGGCTCAGGTATCATCTATGCAAAAGACCGGAGAGATTATTGCGGACTTTAAAAAAGTCACAGAACAGACTGGAAGCTCTGTCAGCGATATGAACGGCTTTATTCAGGAAATGTATGAGATTGACCAGCAGATTGGCGCTGCTGCACAGCGGATCCATGATATTTCAAAGCAGGCGGAAACCTTATCCGCAGAAGCCGCGGGTTCTGTTGAAAAAGAGCTGATGGACATTCAGATTGGTGTGGAGAGTCTTACAATGGTATCTGATTTAATGGAACAGGAGATGCGGAAGTTTAAATTTCATTCCAAAGTCAGTGACAGGGAGAATGAAAAAGAAGGACAGCAGGAGGACTAAACAGGTTATGAACCGGCAGGATTTAACGACAGGCCCGGTATTTTCTACTATGTCATTGTTTGCACTGCCAATGATATTAGGCAATATTTTGCAGCAGGGATACAATATTGCAGATACCTGGGTAGTCGGACATATGATAGGCCCGGATGCACTCGCAGCTGTTGGTTCTGCATTTGCACTTATGACGTTTCTTACATCGGTACTGATTGGGTTATGTATGGGGAGTGGAACGGTTTTTTCACTATGCTTTGGCAGACAGGACAGGCAGCAGCTAAAGAGCAGTATTTGTGCATCCTTTTTCCTGTTGGCGGCAATTGCAGCGCTTCTTACCGCCGTGTCTGTTTTGTGTGTGGATGCAATGCTTGTCTGGATGAATATTCCAAAAGAGATTGCGGCAATGACAAGAGGATATTTGATTGTCGTATTTTGGGGAATTCCTGCGATTGCAGCTTACAATTTTTTCGGAGCATATTTAAAAGCGATTGGCAATTCTGTAGCGCCGCTGATTTTTCTTGGCATCTCTACGGTATGTAATATTTTGTTGGATGTGCTGTTTGTTGCAGTGTTTCAATGGGGGACGCTCGGTGCAGCTT
This sequence comes from uncultured Eubacterium sp., assembly GCA_910584595.1. Classification (GTDB taxonomy): domain Bacteria; phylum Bacillota; class Clostridia; order Lachnospirales; family Lachnospiraceae; genus Eubacterium_J. The sequence continues at coordinate 29,493 of CAJUBQ010000041.1, read as the reverse complement.
CAGCGACAATCATTTCGCAATATTTGTCAGGGATTGGGATAGGTATCTATGTACTGGTAAAAGAAGGTGAAGTAAGAAGCGCTTTGTTACATGTTCATGTGAAAACGTCCGATTTTAAAGAGATTGCAAATTATTCAGTACTGACTTGTATGCAGCAGTCGGTGATGAACCTTGGCATTTTAATGGTGCAAGGACTCGTCAACAGTTTTGGAACAGCCGTGATGGCAGCATTTGCAGCGGCAGTTAAAATAGAAGCGTTTACTTACATGCCGGCACAGGAATACGCAAATGCTTTTTCTACCTTTATTGCTCAAAATATGGGTGCAGGACAAAAGCGCAGAGTTGTAAAAGGTGTGCGATATGCGGTGGCAACGGTTGTTATTTATTGTTTGCTGGCATCTTTGCTGATCTGGATATTTGCCAGGCCTTTCTTGCTTATTTTTATTAAATCTACGCAAAAAGCAATTCTTGCAGAAGGCATCCGGTATTTGCGCATTGTCGGCCCTTTTTATTTTGGCATTGGATGTTTATTTTTATTTTACGGATTCTATCGGGCTATTGGAAAACCTGCCATGTCTGTTGTATTGACTGTGATTTCGCTGGGGACTCGTGTCTTGTTAGCATATATGCTTTCAGCAGTAAAAACTTTCGGAGCTGCCGGAATCTGGTGGTCTATCCCAATTGGATGGATATTGGCAGACTTGACGGGCTATGTGTATTATTTATGCCGCGTGCATTTTGACGAAAGCAGGAAGATTATTTAGAAAGATGGATGAAAGGCAATGAGTATTTGAAGCTAAAAAATGAAGGAAACGATGCAAAAAACTAAAAGTAATGTGAAACAAAATATAGACAAACTAGAAAAAGCATTTCCAGACTGTGTGATAACAATTAAGGATCCAGATGGAAAACTTTGCAAGCAAGTGAATTTTGAACTTTTGCACCAGATGCTTGAAGAGCCTGCACTACCGCAAACACAGAGGTGTGAGTTTACCTGGACAGGCAGGAAAGAGGCAGCCGCACAGGCAGCCAGCCGGACGGACTTAAGACTATTTCCTTGTAAAAATGAAAGCGTTGATTGGGATGACACAGACAATGTATATATTGAAGGTGATAATCTGCCTGTTTTAAAACTGCTGCAGAGATGTTACAAGAATAAAATAAAAATGATTTATATCGACCCGCCCTATAATACAGGGTCCGATTCCTTTGTTTATATGGATGATTTTTCACATGCCGGCTGGTGTTCCATGATGTATCCAAGGCTTTTACTGGCAAGAAATCTTTTAACTGAAGACGGCATGATCTTTTTATCGATCGACGATCACGAATATGCAAATCTAAAAAAAATGTGTGATGAAATATTCGGTGAAAGCAATTACTGTGGAACATTTATAGTCAATTCAACACCAAATGCCCGTGATTATGGACATCTTGGAAAAATGCATGAGTACTGCCTGCTTTATGCAAAAGACAGTTCTAAGACAAAGACCTATCCGCTCACAGACACGGAGAAAAAGTTCAGGTTTGCAGATGAAAAAGGTGGTTTTAATATTCATCCGCTGTACAATAGTAACGAGGCGTTTCATAAAAACAACCGTCCGAATTTGTACTATCCATTTTATCTGTATCCGGATGAACCGGTTCGTACAGATGGTTTTTATAAAATCGGACTGGAAAAAAAGGATAACAGCATAGAGCTATATCCTCCGAAATCACAAAAAAACGGCGTGCAGTTTGTTTGGCGATGGGGAAAAGAAAAGGCAAGACAGCATTTAAATAAAGAAATTGCCGGTTATAAGCTTCGGGAAGGGGAGTATCGTATTATACAAAAAATGCGCCGCAACAAAAAAATTATCCGCAGTCTTTTAACAGACAAAAAATATGCAAGCAGGAGAGGAACAGCTGAAGCAGAGGAGTTGTTTGGAGCAAAAATATTTTCCTTTCCGAAACCATTATCACTGCTTTTAGATTTTTGCAGGGCAGGCACGAACGGGCAGGATATTATTTTGGACTTCTTTTCAGGTTCGGCGACGACTGCGCATGCGGTGATGCTGTTAAATGCACAGGACGGGGGCAGCAGAAAGTTTATGATGGTACAAAGGCCCGAACAGACCGGCGAAGAGAGTGAAGCTTACAAAGCAGGTTACCTTACTATTTGTGAAATAGGAAAAGAGCGGATTAGGCGCGCTGCGGAAAAGATAAAGAAAGAATACCCGAAAGCAGTATTTGACAGTGGATTTCGTGTGTATAAGCTGCGCTGATATTTTTACGGCAGAGCCTTGAGGAGGATATCATATGGCTTACGTCTTACTAATCATCATTTATATTGCATTTATCGGCCTTGGAATTCCAGATTCTCTTTTGGGGACAGCCTGGCCGGCTATATATTTGGATTTTGCGCTTCCGATTTCGTATGCGAGTTTTATTTCTGTCATTATTTCCCTTGGGACGATTTTATCCAGTATACTTAGCGCACGAGTTATCAGCCGTTTTGGGACGAATATACATTTCTATTGTTTGTCACTCTGCCGATTTGGAAAAGGGTGCATGGCAGGAATGATGGAGCAATGGTACAGGAGACAAAGGCGCTGACGTTTTCGGAGATTGCAAATATACCTGGGGTCAAGGGGATGTGGTGTTTATTCTTAACGTCCTGTGCCATTGAGTATACTTGCGGTGGGTGGGGGAGCGCTTTTCTCGTAGAATACAGACATATGACGGCTGAACAGGCTGCCCGCATTCTTATGTTTTACTATATTGGAATGGCAGTGGGAAGATTTTTATCCGGTGTGGTTGCTGCATGGCTGGACAGTTGGCGGATTATTCAGCTTGGACAGGTGATTTTAGGTATGGCGATCATTTTCTTATTTCTGTCTGGAGATTCTTATCTTGCCGCTATCGGTTTTTTAATGGCAGGTCTTGGAAATGGGCCGCTGTTTCCAAATTTTAATTATTTAACACCGCAGAATTTTGGAGCCGATGTTTCTCAGTCTGTGATGGGGACACAGATGGCAGCATCTTATATTGGCATTATGCTTGCGCCGGCAGTTTGCGGAATGTTAGGGCAGTTTGCCGATATGGGGATATTTCCGGTTTATGTTTTATTTTTTTATGTTGTTTTGATGGTGTCGTCATGGAAGGTGAGACATGTTTTGGCGTGAGAAAGTTTTGGATGCCGATGAAACAGTGCAGATTTTCATGCGCACATGGGTTTTGTGAAAGCAGGTGAATTTCATAATTGTGGGTATCAGTTTGGACGCTGGTATCATATGATTTGGATGGAAAAGTTTATTGGGGAATATGGGGATAGTCAGAAATCGGTTGTTCGTTATACGGAATTGGGGTATTCCCGAAAGGGTTAGGAACGGTTCCTTAACGAAGCATTTAAAATTATACATAAAAATCTATAAAAATTGTTAGTGTTTTCTTTTGATCTGCGGCTCGGATTCATCCGGGCTTTTTTTATGCCATTTTTGAAGGGAGCAGGGTTTGGGGGATACTATATAAAAAGATAACAACCATTAAGAATTTGTTGACAATTGTCTTATAAAATGTTTTACATAGAGAAACAAAACTTATTATACGAGGATGTGTATTATGAAATTAAGCAGAGCATGTCGTACTATTTGTAATGTTAAACAAAAAAAAGTGGTGATAGCTAATCTTGATACCGGACAATGGATTCTAATACCCATGAGCTGTTGGAAAATTATTCAACAAATGGATGAAAAAAATATTTCTTTAGATGAAATTTTTATAAATGCATATGATGATGAAGATGAACAATATTTACGTAATATTTTCGAGAAACTATTGTCTGCTGAATTTATTGTAACAGAGGATAAAATTTCAGATACGTATACATATAATATTGAGAAAATAAGTGTTAATATGACATACAGATGTAATCTAAGATGCAAGCATTGCTGTGTTGATGCAAAGCATGTTTCAGAATTTACAAAAGAAGACGAACTGGATACAGAATTATTAAAAAAAGTTCTGAAAAAAGTTGCTGCTCTGAATCCGCATCAGATAGTTTTGTCAGGTGGCGAACCAATGGTTAGGAAAGATTTTATAGAACTTTTAATGTATCTTCGAGAAAATTTTGAAAATAATATTTCGCTTTCAACGAATGCATTATTAGTCAATGAAAATAATATAGAATACCTGAATAAATGTGTAGATAAATATGATATTAGTATTGATGGAATTGATGAAGAAAGCTGTAGCCGTATCAGAGGAAAAGGTGTTTTTGAAAGAGTAATTAAGAGTATAGAGCTGATTCAAAAATATGGGGAAAAGGAAATTTATTTATCCATGATGTTTGATGATTTTAATGAAAATTTAAGAGCGGATTTTTTAGAATTATGTAAAAAAATGAATGTGCACCCGTTAATGAGGGCATTTGAACCTATGGGACGTGGGGGAGAAAATTGGAAAAGCTTTGAAAAAGATAGTAAAGAGCATTATGTAGAGCAGTATTCTCAAGAGGAGTTAATAGAGGCTGGAAATAATTTAATGTGTTTTAATTGTGCTGCCGGAAGAAAAGAAATAATGGTTAATCCTAAAGGGGACATCTTTCCTTGTGGAAATCTTAACTTACAAGAATTTTGTTTGGGAAATATTTTGGAAATTGATAATATTCAAACATATTTTGGAAGGGATTTTTGTGATATGAAACGCTGGAATCCAGGTTTGCATATGCTTGAAAAATCGTATCCGTTTAATTTTCAAGGATGCAAAGAATGTAATGTTAATTTGTTTTGCTGGTCATGTATTGCAGGAGTCAGAAACAGGTATACAAATATTAAAAGATTTAAAGAAGAATGTAGAGACAAAAAAAGTATACTGGAAAAAGTGGTATGGGGTGAGGGATAATGCAGAGTGTTACTGTTTGGATGACTGAGAATTGTAATTTGAAATGCAAATATTGTTATGAAGGTCAAGAAAAAAGAGAAAAGAAATTTGATTTGTTCCATATAGATACGCTTACAAAGTTTATTGACAGGGAAATTTTTGATTCTAATGAAAAAAATGAAAAAGTTATCATTTCTTTTCATGGCGGAGAACCACTTTTAGAATTTCAATCTATGAAGAAGATTGTCCAAACTTTGGATAAAATTTCTTTAAAAAAAGCTATTCCTATTGTATATGAAATAACTACAAATGGAAATGCAAATGAAATGGAATTTTTAGAATTTATCAAGAATAGAGAAGATTTTAGAATATCGGTGAGTTTGGATGGAAATAAAGAAACAAATGATTTTTTTAGAGTAACAAGATTGGGAGAAAGTAGTTTTTATAAAGCATTTAAATTTGCAAAGCATCTATTACAAATGGATAAATATCCAAGAATTAGGATGACACTTACACCCAAAACGGTGGACTGTTTGTATGAAAATATAGTTTTCTTCATAGAAGAAGGATTTACTATGATTGTTACCGTTCCGGATTTTTTTGATAAAGAATGGAAGTATGGACATTTGAAAAAACTAAAAAAACAGTTACATAAATTAAATGAATATCAGAGGACTTTGCAGCCACAGAATGTTCAGATTAGTTTGCTGGATGAAAGTTTTTTCTTGAAAAAGGTAGGAAGATGTTTCGGGGGGTTAAATGAGATAAATATAAGCTGTGATGGTCTGCTTTATCCATGTACATATACAATGAATAATACAAAATATTGTATTGGGAATATATGGGAAGGTATAGATACAAAGAAACAAAAAAAGTTATTGACAATGTATACACAAAACAATGTGGAATGTTCAGGATGTGGGTTGGAAAGTGCATGTATCTCTACGAGATGTAAATTTTTAAATGAAGCTATTACAGGAAATTGTAACACACCTGTTCCTATTATATGTGCTTTTATGAATATAATATATCATTTTTTTAGGGATGTTAATACTAATAGCCAAATAATAGTCAGATACCAAGATAAAACAGGAGGAATAAAAAATGTCAGAAAGAATTACAATTGAAAAAATTAATGATAAAGTAGAAACGGTTGAGGTAAGAGGGCAAGGCTGTTGGGATGATTGTGAAATTTGGAAAAATAACACAACAGCAAGTAGTAAGAACAAATGTAGGAGAGATTTTACAGCTTATAACAATATTCTAAAATAAAAACATTTCAATTCATTTAAATATAAATAAATATCTATTTTTTACATTGAGCTATTAGTATTTCATTATATAAAGCCGGTATGCTTTGAAATGCCGGCTTTATATTATATGGAGGATTTCTGATGAAAGTTGCGATTTTAGATACAGGCGTAGGGGCAAGAAGAGAAGATTTTATTAGTTTGCATGTTAGAAAAAGCATAGATTTTACAAAGTCTGGTAATTATGACTTAGAAGAAGGATTAGATGATAATGGTCATGGAACAGCGTGTGCTAAGGTCATTATTAAAAATGCTGAAAAATCAGATATTTACTCTTTAAAAGTTCTGGATGCAAACAGGTGTGGAAATATAGCAAATTTATATAGAGCTTTGCAATATTTATTAACGCAAGAAGTTGACATTATAAATATGAGCTTGGCTTTTTTTGATAGTTATTATAAAGAAAAAATAGAGATAACTTGTGAAAAACTTGCAAAACAAGGAAAAATTATTGTAGCTTCGGTAGGAAGATATGAAAACCGTCCTTATCCAGCGGTATTTGATAGCGTTCTGGGTGTGCAAGGAAATGAGTTAGATAATGTTGAAGAATTTATATTTGATCCTGATGCAGAAGTCCAGATTACTGCAGATGATACGCCTGTTATTGTAGAGTGGAAAAGAGGTAAAATAATTTTGCTGGGAGGGACAAGTAAGGCAGCAGCGTTGATGAGTGGTAAAATAGCAAAATGGGAAAATAATATTATGCAGAGATTGAAGATAGCATCTGTTATACATGGAGAAAAGAGTAATAATATCGATAATTGTTTGTGTATAAGGAGGAAGAGTTTAACGGAAAGTGAATTATTGAAAGAAATTATTAAATTGATTCCATGCGATATAAAACATAAAAATGGTTTATGTTATGAGGATATGAATGGTAAGTTCTGTGATTTGGGAAAAAATGATTATGAAAGAATCCTAAATTTGCTGATAAAGCAATTTGAGTTGCAACTTCCGGAATATGTTCCATTGGGAAATATTTTTGATTCCATATATACATTAGAAGAATTTGTAGAGAGGTATAGGTTATGACAGATAAAACTTGCATCAAAGAAATGATAAAACTATTTTTCCCATATAAGAAAAGATTAGTTTATATATTGATTTGTATGATTTTATCTTCTATAATTAATGTTGTAATTCCTATTGCCAGCCAAAAAATAGTTGATCTGGGTTTTATTCAAAAAGAGATCGATGTTGTAGTTGAACTGTCATTAACATTACTTTGCCTATATGTTATTAATATTTTAATAGATATCGTGAAAGAGAAAAGTAGATTAAAATTATCTGCAGAGTTTACAGAAAAATTAAATAAGGATTTTTTTAGACATATTATTAATATTAAAGCTGATTGTATAGAAAATAAGAATAGTACGGAGATTTTGACGCAGGCAGAAATGGATGTATCAGCCATTGCTTCATTAGCGGATGAGAGAATTTTTTATGTTATCACTAAACTTTTAGGAATGTTAGGAGGTTTCATTGGCTTATGTGTTATTAGTAAACAACTGGCAATTATGGTTTTGATTTTTATTCCTTTAAAAGCGGTTATTATTGCCGGATTGTCCAAAGAAAGAAGAAAAAGATATCATGAATATTTAGAAATTAATGGAGAATATTCAGCTTGGCTTGGAGAGACGATTGCAGGGTTAGGTGAAATTCGTAATTTTGGTATAAAAAAAGAAAAAGAGAAAGAATTGATCCAACATCAAAAGAAAATTAATAACGCTGATTATGAGATCAATATGCTGAGTGAATACAATGGAAGTACAGATATATTCCTTTTGAACTTGCTTCAAGTACTTATATATATTTCAGGTATTTTTTTAATTGTCCATTCCGGACTGTCCGTAGGAAGTATTTTTGCATTTGCGACATATAGTGGATATGTTACTGATCCGGTGATATCTGTGCTTAATATTCTGTTTTTATTGTCGGGAATTATACCGTCTGCTAAGAGATATTTTGCTTTTAGAGGTAAAGAAGAAGAAAATGATATAGGAAACATGATCCCAAGTGAAAAGTTTCATAGCATAAAAGCAGAAAATCTATGTTTTGCATATAGTAATGATATTCTTTTTCGAAATTTGTCCTTTGAGATTAACGCTGGTGAAAAAGTAGCGATTATTGGTGGGAATGGTGTTGGAAAAAGTACCCTTTTAAAATTAATTATGCGAGTGTATGATCCAGCTTCAGGTAAAATAATGTTAAATGATATTCCTGTTGAAAAATATGATTTAGAGAAATATCGGCAGATGTATGCGGTTGTCAGTCAAAGTGTATATCTCTTTAATAAATCTGTTAAAGAAAATATTTTGCTGTATAAAGAAGAAAATCAGGAAATGTTAAAGAAAGCATTAGTAAATAGCGGACTGACAGAGTTTAGTAGTCTGAAAAAGCTGAATCATATTGTTGGTGACAATGGAATAAAACTTTCGGGAGGGCAAAGGCAAAGAATTGCGCTTGCAAGAGCATTTTACCGTGATAGAGAGGTATGCATTCTGGATGAAGCCAATTCAAATGTGGATATTTACTATGAAAAGAAATTAGAAGAACTTTTAATTGAAGAAATGAAAGATAAGACACTTATTATGATTACTCACAGATTAGATATTTTAAACAAGACGGATAAGATTATTTTTCTGAAACATAATAGCGGTTATGCCATAGGAACGTATCAGGAGCTAATAAAGAAGGATGAAGATTTTAAAGATATGGTATTAAATAACCAGGATTGAGAGATGTGAAAGATGTATAAAATATTAGTTGTAGATGATGATACAGATATGATTGAGATGTTGCAAGATTATTTCCTTTTAAAAGGATATGAGATTTTTTCTGCACCCGATGGTGCGGCAGCTCTGAATAAGATAAAGTATGCACCGGATATTATTTTGCTGGATGTGAATATGCCTGAAATGGATGGATTTGAAGTATGCATGAAGATCAGAGAGCTTGTTTCGTGCCCGATTATCTTTCTGACGGCAAGGGAAGAAGAGCAAGACAGGATCAAAGGTCTGGAAATAGGAGGAGACGATTATATTTTAAAACCATTTAGCCTGAAAGAACTGGAAGCAAGAATAAAGGCACATCTCAACAGGGAACAGCGTGTAAAGAAAAAAAGCATGATACAATATAATGAAGGCTTGCTTATTGATTATTCTGCAAAAAAACTCTTATTCAATGATAGTGAAATAGCGCTTACAGGATTGGAATTTAGTATCATAGAATTTTTATCATTAAATCCAGGCAGGGTATTTGATATAGAAAAAATATATGAAAATACCGGAGGTTTTGAGAGTGAAGCTGAAAGTAGAGTGATTACTGTCCTTATAAGCAGAATCCGGAAAAAAATCCGAAAATATACGGAATACGAGTATATAGAAACGGTATGGGGGATTGGATATAGATGGAAAAAATAAAAAATATGTCTTTAAAAAAGACAATTATTATATATATGGCAATAGCTTTAGTGGCCAGTACGGTTTTAAGTTTTGGAATGACGCATTATGCGGTAAATGTTCAGGAAAATGTTTGGTTTAAATATATTAATAAAGAAGAGTATTCAGAAAGCGTAGAGAATGAAAGTGGGAATAATTATCTTACTTCGATACCTAGAATACAGCCAAAATATATGTCAGATCAGGATGTTTTTATAGTGGAGTTCTGCGATTTTGTTGAAACGTGGGGGGATTTGATGATATCATTTTTATTCTGCACAATTGCTGTAGTTTGCTTCTACAGAGAAAAGTTAAGAGTTCCTTTGAGGGAACTTTTGCAGGCTTCTAACCGTATATCTGAAAATGATTTGAACTTTGAAATTACATATGAGAACAAAGATGAAATGGGACGTTTATGTAAAGAGTTTGAAAAAATGAGAAAAGAACTGATGAATGATAAAAAAAAGCTTTGGAATATGATTGAAGATGAGAGGATGCTGCGTTCGGTAATTGCACATGATATCCGCGCTCCCATTGCGCTTGTGAAGGGAAATTTAGAGATTTTGGATGAGTTTCTGCCGCTTCATAAACTGACAGAAGAAAAGATGATGAACATTGTAAAAAAAACAACACAGCATATTGAACATTTGGAACATTTTGTAGAAATGATGAGATATTTGAACAACATTGTTGATCTGTCTCCGAAATATAAAAGGATGACATATAAGGAACTTGCAAAAAAAGTATTTGAGATTCAAAAGGATCTCTGTGAAAAAAATGAAAAAGAATATAAATTTGATTATAATGATGTTACATGTGAAATAGAAGTGGATCCGGTATTTGTTATGGAAGTTGAGGAAAATCTTTTAACAAATGCACTTCGTTATACAAAGACCAGGATATCCGTTTTTTTTGGGTTGGCAGAAGATTATCTTGAATTAATAGTTGAAGATGACGGCTCGGGATTTCAACAAGCTCCGCAGAAACTATTGCAATCATACTATAAACGCAAAGAGGAAAAAGGTGAAATTCATTATGGGCTTGGGCTGTTTATAAGTAAATCATTATGCTCAGCGCATAAAGGGGAACTAAGATTGGAAAATAAAGAACGTGGTGGAGCAATAGCAATAGCACGCTTCAATATTAGCAGGTAAAATCCGGATTTTATTCCGGATTTTTTATTTGTTGCTAATTGATTAATATTCTGATGATATCATGAAATAAAAGTATTGGTGGAAGTTAATTTTCGAAAATCAATTTGCTAGTGAGTAAGGAGGAATTTCAATGAAAGCAATTATAAGAAGGGAATTTAAAAACTATATGAAAAATCCTTTGTATTGGATTGGAATTGTGGCTTTGGTAGTCAGTATATACAGCAGCTTAAATGAATATCTGAATATCTGCACATTTTCAAACAGTCTGGAAGTGGAACAATTGGAAGATACAAGACCAATGGATGCAGACGTTATGAATGGATATATTCCGACTGATTCAAACGAACAGATGGAGATAGGTTTAAACGATATAAAAGAAACATTTATTGATGCATACGATATGACGGAACAGGAAGCAGAGCGTTCAATAGAAGATGTTAAAGCACAAAATTTGTCTGTTGCTGGAACAATCATGTATTTAGAAGATAAATATCAGTTTTATGATGGAAAAGCAGTTTTTAGGGAGGCACAGCAAAAAAAGGCAACAGTGGATGAATTAAATTATTATATCAAATCGAAAATGTCAGAACATTCGTATGCTTATTACTTTGCTAAAAAATATGTAGATTTTGCAGGATTTCATATTGCGTTTTTTACTGTCGTATTACTTGCATTCTTATTTATTAGGGATATGAAAAAAGATCACTACGAGCTGCTTCACACAAAGCCTATATCAGCAGGAAATTATGTATGGGGAAAATATATAGGCGGTGTACTTCCGATAATCCTGTCTGTGTTCATTATCACGACTATATTTATAGGCATATGTCAAAGTAATGAGCTTCAGACCAATCTTATAAATACTTTTGCTAATATGATTTCAGCAACATGTTTATATGTGATACCGACTGTATTGATTACTGCGGGTATTTATGTTTTTATCGCTCTTTTGTTTAAAAATCCTTTACCGGCCATTCCTTTGATATTGGCGTATATTGTTTATTCCAACATGGGAAGCTATGATCCAAATGGAAATTATGGATTTAATGGGCGAATATTAGGTATGCTTTTCAGATTCGAAGGTAAATTTTTTGAAACAGAAGTTTTGCCTGTTTTTCTTTTGAATCAAATTGCATTAGTATTACTGACACTGTTGTTTATATTTATCGGAATTTGGTATTGGAGGAAAAGAAGATTATGAAAAAGGAAATCAAGATTATGCTTCCATTTTACAAAATAATATATCCAATCCTCTTTTTGGGCTTTTTAGCAGTATTTAGAGGCATTGCGGATACCAGAGAAATAGGTGTTACGTTGGATCCAATGATGGCAGCTTTATCAGCTATATTTATGGCCGATACCTATCTTATAGAAATCAGGGAAGAAAGGTGGGAAATATTTGCGCTTTATACACTGGATAAGAAAATTATGATGATTTATAAACGGATCGCTGTACAATTCATATATTTATTTTTGTTGGCAGCCTTGGGATATTTTTTGTTTTTTATACAAAATCCGTCAAGAGGAGTTTGGGAAGAAGAGGTAAAAATGTATTTTGAATATTTATTTGCAGTGAGTATATCCATTATTTTTTTTGGATTGACAGCGGTTGTTATTGCAAATTGGTTTCAGAATATATGGTGCGGCATAGGAATTATGTTAATCATATGGCTCATATTAAATTCAACGTTTGGCGCTGATTTTCTTGGAAAATATAATATATTTGCATATGTGTTCCGCAGTTATGAGAATGGGATAGGTGTTGGCTGGATACCAGGGAAAGTTATTGGAATTATAGTCGTAAGTCTTGTGGCATTTGGGATTTTACCACAGACTATGAAAAGAAAGAGGAGGAATTGATATGCTTTTGACAGCAAGAAATTTAATCGTACAGTTTCATAATGGTTACAAAGGAATACAAAATATGAATTTTAGGATTGGCAACGGAATATACGGCCTGTTGGGGGAGAATGGCGCTGGAAAGACGACATTGATGCGGGTTCTTACAACAATTATTAAACCCGCATCAGGACAAATCATGTTTGAAAATTTAATTTATACAGAAAAAAATTACACGCAGATACAGAAAAAAATTGGATATCTTCCGCAAGAATTAAATTTGTATCCTAATTTAACGGTTAAGGAAACGCTTATGTATCTGGGAAGTATGGCAGGAATAGAAAAAGAAGAATGTAAAAAGAGAGTAGACTATTATTTGAAATGTACAGATTTAGAAGAACATAAAAATAAGAAAAATAAACAACTATCAGGAGGAATGAAAAGGCGTGTAGGGTTGGCGCAGGCATTACTGAATGAGCCGGAACTATTGATTATTGATGAGCCGACAACAGGTCTTGACCCGGAAGAGAGGGTACGTATTCGACGACTTTTGGTCGACTTTTCAAAAGAGAGGGCAGTATTGTTTTCTACGCATGTAGTAGAAGATCTGGCGGCTACTACAGATCAAATTTTAATAATGAAAAAAGGAAAGCTGGAATATGCCGGCTACGCCAGCAGCTTGATTGCGGAAACAAAAGGAAAATTGTGGAGCTATTGTACGGAAAGTGAATCATGTGCAAAAGAGATTGAAGGAAAATATAAGGTTACAGCAAAGCAGTTTACGGAAAAGGGAACCAGATTTAAAATATTGAGCGAGCAAAAGCCTTTGATAGATGCTGTACCCGCAGAAATAACTTTAGAAGATGCCTATATATTTCTTAATGATAAGCGAGATAAATAGGAAACAAGGATATCCATATCGTATTCTATGGGTACAAACGGGCAGTATATTTTTGGAAAGCATTTTTGAAATACGCTTTAAAAAAATCTGTCAACATAGGTAAAATAGAGAGAGTAAAGCTTTGTACGTTAACAGGCTTTACTCTTTCATTTTTTATTTGCTATAGCATGTTAGTTCATATGTACAAAGCATTTGTAATTTAATTTCCATATGATTTATAGATTTTTTGATTATTTCATGAGGATTGGATTAGAACCATCGGGCATCAATGATCGTATGGCGCATGGAAGACGTATCTGTTTTTCAATTTAAGGGATTGTAGTTTAAAAAGAAGAAAGATATAATAAACATAGAAAATTTATGTAACGAGAAGGCAGTTTATAGTGTCATGAGATGGTACAGGTTATGACTTATGGGAGATGGGATGATGAAAAAACGGATTAGCAATCATTTGGAAGGCGTCACGATCAAAGGAGATTACACGGGCGGAGATGTTATTGTTAACGGCTGTATGCCAAAAGCTAATAAGAATACAGAAAAAAAGAGTGATAAGACCGTATTTCTTTCCTATAACTGGCATGATGGGGAAATAGCAGACAGGATTGACAGACATTTGTCGAGAAATTGCGGAATTACGGTAATGAGGGATGTGCGTGACATTGGGACATGGAAAAGCATCCGGGAGTTTATGAAAAGCATCCGGCAGCAGGATTATGCGGTTCTTATTGTGAGTGATCTGTATCTGAAATCAAAGAACTGTATGTTTGAAGTTACAGAGGTAATGAAGGAGCAGAAGTATATGGACAGGATTTTTCCGGCTGTTGTGGAACGCAGTATTTATGATCCGCTGGTACGTGTGGAATACATAAAGCACTGGCAGCGGGAGTGTCAGAAATTGGAAAGCACCATCAAGGGGCTACATCCGGCAGACATTGTGGAGCTGGCGGAGGAATTAAGGCGTTATCAAAGGATCGCTTCTTCTATAAGCGAATTTTTGGACATGGTTTCTGACAGGAATCAACCGGATCTTCAGGATATAGAGGCGCAGATAGAGAAAGCAGTATTGAAAAACTGACAGGAGTGTTTATTATGGGGCAGAGTATAAATAATCAGGTTATGGATTGCAGCATGCGTGATTTTGTAGGCGGGAATCAGACGAATTACATTACTGTATATCAGGAGTCGGAGCGTGATTTTGTTGTCACACACAATGCTAATATAAAGCCGGTGTCATACTTTACCGGGCGCGAAATAGAACTGCAAGAATTACGCCGGAGAATAGAGGAGGGGCGCAAGTCTGTTCTAGTGAGCGGTATGGGTGGTATTGGCAAGACGCAGATTTGCAGGAGGCTTTTTGATGACTATCATATAAGCAAGGGCAAGGGTGAAAACAAGAAATTCAATTATATTGGATATATTGAATATCTTGGAGATATGAGCAGCAGCCTACAGGAATGTCTGAAGTTTAAACGGCAGGAAAATCCGGAACTGAACAAGGAAGCCGCATGGACAGAGCTGGAACATTTGGCTTCAGAGGGAAAACTGCTGTTGTTTGTTGACAATGTAAATAAACGGATGAGCCAGGATCCGGGACTTGAAAAATTAAACGGCATTCCGGGTGCAGTGGTTATTACCTCAAGACAGGCTTCTTTGAGTGATGAATTTGAGCCATACAGAATCGGATTTCTCAGTACAGATCAGTGCAGGGAAGTTTATGAGAAGATACGGTTTGAAAATAGTGGAAAGAAAGTGAAGCCGGAGGAATGTCAGGATTTGGATTATATCATAGAAAAATTAGCCGGGAGGCATACCATTACGGTACAATTTCTGGCGCATCTGGCACGTACAAAACTCTGGACGGTAAAAAGATTGAGGGAAGAACTGGAGACAAAGGGGTTCCGGCTGGGATTTCATAAGAATGGAGAGCTTGTGGATATCCAAAAATCTTATGAGGCGTTATATGATTTGTCACAGTTATCAGAAGCGGAACAAAATATACTGGAGGCATTTTCTGTATTTCCGTATATCCCTCTGAAAGCAGATGTTTGTAACCAATGGCTGCTGTCAGATGCAGGAGTTTGTGAGGAAGACGATATTCTGATGGGTTTATATGAAAAGGGATGGCTGCAGTTTGAAATGGAGCAGGAAAGTTATGCGCTGCATCCTGTGTTTGCTCAGTTTATTTATGAAAAGTATAAGCCTAAAACAGAGAAACATTCCGGGTTGCTCAATGCATGTTTAGAGAGTCTGGAAGTTCCGGAAAGCGGTTCTCCTTTCGAATGCAGGAAGTATTTGCCTTTTGCAGAAGATATTGTGAAAAAATTGAACATGGAAGAAAATATGGAACAAATTGCTTCTTTATCTTTGATTGCTTATTTACAGGAGTATATATCAGAATATAAAAAAGCAGAAAAGCTATATGAAAGAAGTATGCAAATATGTGAGAGGGTTTTGGGAGTGGAACACCCAGACACAGCGTCGAGCTATAGTAATCTGGCATCAGTGTATGAAAGTCAGGGAAAGTATCGTAAGGCAGAAGAACTGTACGAAAAAAGTTTGTGTATACGAGAGAAGATGCTGGGAGCGGAACATCCGGACACAGCGACAAGTTATAGTAATCTGGCATCAGTGTATGAAAACCAGGGAAAGTATCGTAAAGCGGAAAAACTGTACGAAAAGAGCATTTGTATACAAGAGAAGGTATTTGGAGTGGAACATGTGAAGACAATGACGAGTTATAATAATCTGGCAATAGTTTATATTAGGCAGGGAGAATATGGTAAGGCGGAGGAACTGTACGAAAAGAGTATTCAGATAAGTGAGAAGATACTAGGAACAGAGCATCCGAGCACAGCGGCTGGTTATAATAACTTGGGATTAGTGTATTTGAGCCAGGGAGAATATCAAAAGGCGGAAGAACTTTATGAAAAGAGTTTGTGTATCCTAGAGAAAATACTAGGAGTGGAACATCCAGACACAGCGACAGGTTATAGTAACTTGGGATTAGTATATCTGAGCCAGGGAGAATACTGTAAGGCGGAAAAATTTTATGAAAAGAGTTTGTGTATCCAAGAGAAAGTACTAGGAGCGGAACATCCAGACACAGCGAGAGGTTATAATAACCTTTCAACAATTTATATTAGCCAGGGAAAGTACCAGAAGGCAGAAGAATTATGCGAAAGGAGTCTTTGCATACAGGAGAAAGTATTAGGAACGGGGCATCCGGTTACAGCAGAGGTTTATAGTAACCTTGCATTAGTGTATATGAAGCAGGGAGAGTACCGAAAGGCGGAAGAACTGTATGAAAAGAGTATTCGGATCAATGAGAAAGTACTGGGAGCGGAGCATCCAATCACAGCACGGGGATATTGTAATCTTGCATTAGTGTATAATAGTTTGGGAGAGTATCGTAGGGCGGAAGAACTATGCAAAAGGAGTCTTTGCATACAGGAGAAAGAGCTAGGAGCAAGACATCCGGAGACAGCAGAGGTTTATAGTAGCCTTGCATTAGTGTATATGAAGCAGGGAGAGTACCGAAAGGCGGAAGAACTGTATGAAAAAAATATTCGGATTAATGAGAAAGTACTGGGAGCGGGGCATCCAGTTACAGCATTGTGCTATAATAATCTTGCATTAGTGTATACGGAGCAGGGAGAGTATCGAAAGGCGGAAGAACTGTATGAAAAAAGTATTCAGATCAATGAGAAAGTACTAGGTAAGAAGCATCCAGAAATAGTGAAAAGCTATAATAACCTTGCATATGTGTATTATTGCCAGAGAGAGTTTTTTAAGGCAAAAATACTGTATAAAAAGAGTTTGTGGATAGGTGAGAAAACACTGGGAGCGGAGCATCCGAACATAGCGATGTATTGTAATAACCTTGCATTAGTATATGAAGAACAGGGAAAGTACGAGAAGGCAGAAAAATTGTACGAAAAGAGTCTGCGGATCAATGAGAAAGTACTGGGAGCGGAGCATCCGGATACAGCAATGGTTTATAGTAACCTTGCATTAGTATATGAAGAACAGGGAAAGTGCCGAGAGGCAGAAAAATTATACGAAAAGAGTCTGCGGATCAATGAGAAAGTACTGGGAGCGGAGCATCCAGATACAGTAAAGACTTATTATGACTTGGCAAAATTATATAATACTCAAGGCGAATACCAAAAGGCGCAAGAACTATATGAAAAACTCCTGCGGATCAATGAAAAAGTATTGGGAGCGGAACATCCGGATACCATAACGGTTTATCATAACCTTGCATTAGTGTATAAGAGACAAGGAGAGTATAACAAGGCGAAAGGACTATACGAAAAGAGTCTGCGGATCAATGAGAAAATATTGGGAGCGGAGCATCCGGATACCGCGACAGGTTATGATAATCTGGCATTAGTGTATAATAGTCTGAGAGAGTATCGTAAAGCCGAGAAACTTTGTGAAAAGGGTCTGCTTATACGCGAGAAAGTATTGGGAGCAGAACATCCGGACACAGCAATGAGCTATAATAACCTGGCAGGAATATATGACAGTCAGGGTGAATACAAAACCGCATTAACATATTATCTGAAATCATATAAAGTTTTAGTGCTTAAGCTTGGGATAAATGATTCAAATACTCAGATAGTTTACGAAAATATGAAATCAGCATTTTACGAATGCGATGCAAAGAGTAATTTCGAACAATGGCTGGAAGAAAATAGGAAAGAATCGTAAAAGCGTAATAAATGAACATCATCTGAATTACAGTGAAAGGCATTGCATATCCAGCTGGACAGTTCGTGGATACTGATGCGGAGACTTTTAGGGATCTGTCTGCGAAGAATGGGTGTTTTCTGGCACAAATAAGAGATATATTATCCGGAGAAACAGGCTGTACGGGAACTGCATATGAAAGAGCGGGCTTTACGTGTGTTTGTTGAAAACTGTGATGTGACCATTGCAAAAGGAAAACTGGTAAAACAGATGAATGAAAGGTCGGTTTACGATCATTATAAAAAGGCATCGCAGCTTCAGATTATGGATGCAGATCTTTTACTTGCGATGATACGTGAGAAGTATCCGGTGTTATGGAATACGGCACAGGAGTATTTTGAAGCAAAGATTTTTTATCCCTGCAATATGTTATTATGAAAAAAGAGCTGTTTATGAATTGCTGCGCGGTTTTATATGATGTTCTGGCTGAGTATGAGGCAAGAACGCATATGAGGGAATATATAGAGAGAAGGGGTTCGTACAACAGGATATCTTGGAGAGCGGATGGCGAACATTTTTATCTGTATTTACAAAAGTAGGAGAAATGTTGTTTGTGTCAGACGTAGATCGTATTGATTCGAAATGTGCCACCCGCATGCGAAGTCAGGTGCAATTTGCGTGTGGCAGAGATTCCGGTTGCATTGGTTGCGAATGAGAATTATGTTCCGATTCTATATATCTGTGTGCAGTTTGTTATAGAACATATTTGGAAGGTTGATTCTTATGAAATCTATATTTTTCATACCGATATCTGCCTGCAGAGCCAGAAGATATATCAGCAGCGGCTTACCAGTCGCCATGTAAAAACAACGTTAGCAGAGGTAAGTCAAAAAGTGTATTGAAAAGAAACGCCTGGGATCGATAACTCATTTACTTGCATTCAGGCGGGAGTGCTCGTACTGAATACAAAGAGCTGAATTAGACGGTTATGGTAGAACGGCTGGCGCTTGGAAAAGCATATTGGAGAATGTTTGGATAACTGGTTTGGATAAATGATCTGGGAAACTGAAATGATACGTTTTCGGACTTGAAAACAAAGAATAATCTGATATAATTAGGCTAAAAACAAGAGAGGGAAAATCATGAGCGCGGCTCTTATACAGGATAAGAGTAATACTTTTGTGGAACATTCTTTTATTATCAACAATTTCGTTGTTATGGTTGGAAAGCAATTAAAAGATTCTTTATGTCGTGCGCTTGGTGATGGCGTGCAGTATCAATGGCATGAAAATAATGATAAGATCGTTATTCCTGATGCATCTGTTAATTGTAATACGAGGGATAGAAAAAATGTATCATTAACCGGTATTCCAAGGATGGTTATGGAAGTTTTATCTGATGCTACAGAAGAGTACGATCGTGGAGAAAAAATGTCTGTTTATCAAAAAGTCGGAGTTTCTGAGTACTGGATCGTAGATTGGAGAAAGAAACAGGTAGAAATTTATTTGAATGACGGTCGGGAGGACGGCACGACGTATTTTTATTTATATCAGACTGTTACGATAGAAAATAAAGAAGAATTGCGGCTTATGATGTTTCCATATTTGAATATAGATTTTGATGAATTGTTTCGTTTATAATATTTACGATATGGCTGCATTTCTTAGATGAAAGCCGGACTGTGTTTTGCAAAGGAGCGAAAGTAGTCCGGCTGTTATTAAAAGCTGCTTTTTGAGCTTTCAAAAAGAAAACCGGCAGCAGGAAAAGGATGGTGAGATGTGAAAAACATTTTGAAAAATAAGAAAGTAATTGTTTTTATTTTAATGATTTTTCTTGTGTTCGCCGCAACGCTTTGGTATGTTAATGACATCTATCACAGTAACGACAGTATCGAGGGGTATTTAAAAGGAAAAGATTTTATAACGGTTACAGAGATTTCAGATGGCTTGTATTTAGATGGGCCGGGAGAAGATACGGCGATGATTTTTTATCCGGGTGCGAAGGTGGAAGATACAGCTTACCTTCCACTGTTGAGTGAGTTAGCAGTTAAAGGAATAGACTGCTTTCTTATAAAAATGCCGTGTAATCTTGCTTTTTTGGGTCAGAATAAGGCAGAAAAAATCATGGATGCTTATGAGTATACGCACTGGTATTTGTCTGGACATTCGTTAGGAGGAGCGATGGCAGCTTCCTTTGCTTCAAAACATTTGGAAAGTCTGGATGGATTGGCGCTTTTGGCAGCATATCCAACAAAAAGCCTTAAGGCTGATTCCTTCTCAGTCCTGTCGATTTATGGTAGCAAAGACGGAATTTTGAATATGGAGAAGGTTCAGGATGGCAGAAGACGGATGCCTGCGGACTATACAGAAATTCGTATAGAAGGCGGAAATCATGCGCAGTTTGGAGACTATGGAGAGCAAAAGAAAGACCATGCGGCGCAAATCAGCCGAGAAGAACAGCAAAAACAGACTGTGGATGCTATTTTAAAGATGATAGAACTATCTTGTGAAATGGAATGACTATGAAAGGAACGCTCAATAATGAGTATTTTATTTACTGTTTTTTGGTGAGAGATTTCTATGCTATACTATTTTGCATGAAAGACGAGGAGGTGGGGGAAAATGCTTTGTCATTTAGTGATTGACTTAAACAAAGAACTCTGTACAAAGTCTGGTGCATGGACGAAATTTGTACAGAGGTAAAAAGCTATCGTCCACATTGGGGTTTGTACTTTTTATTCGAAAAGATTAAGAAACTGTACAAAAATAACTTTTGAACAGTTCCGAAGAATAGAATGGAGAAAACTCAATGAAAGAAAAATCTTTGAAAAAATATATCATTTTGTGGCTAAGTCAGAGTGTGTCAGGGCTTGGCAGTTCCATGACCGGGTTTGCGCTTGTTTTATGGGCGTATGGTCAGAGCCGGTCTGCCATGTCTGTTTCTATGATGTTATTCTGCAATTATGTGCCGTATGTCATTTTAAGTCTGTTCGTTGGCAGTTTCATAGACAGGCATCATAAGAAGGCAATCATGCTGGCGTCAGACAGCGTTGCAGCGGTTGGTTCACTGGCGGTATTGGCATTCTTGCTTATGGGGCGGCTTGCGGTTTGGAATATCTATGTTTTCAATGTTGTAGCAGGTATAACGAACGCATTCCAGCAGCCCGCATCCGCAGTGGCAGTGGGGCGGCTTGTGCCGGAGGAGAAGATTTCCAATGTAAGCGGGATGAATTCTTTTTCGCATAACCTGATTGTGGTATTCAGCCCTATGCTGGCGGCTTTTCTCTTTGCGGCAGGAGGATTATCTATAATCCTGCTGGTTGATTTGGCGAGTTTTGCATTTGCCTTTTGCGTACTGCTGTTTTTTATTACTATCCCGGAACAGGAGCCGGAAAAGACATACAGTTCCCCTTTCGCGGGAATAGCAGAGGGATTTGCTTTTTTGAAAAAAGAAAAAGGTATTTTTTACATGATGCTGACAATGGCGCTGATTAATTTCTTTTCAAGGCTGACCTATGAAAATATCCTTTCACCAATGATTCTGTCCAGAAATTCCGGGGACAGCGTTGAGCTCGGAATCGTAAATGCCTGCATGGGGGCAGGTGGGATTGCCGGGGGAATGATTGTATCCGTGAAAAAAGAAAGCCGTCATAAGGCAGCGGCAATTTATGTTTCGGCTGCGCTGTCTTTTCTGTTTGGGGATTTGTTGATGGCTGTTGGGAAAAACGTATTCTGGTGGTCGTCTGCAGCAGTCTGTGCCAGCCTGCCGATTCCTTTTCTTATGGCAAACCAGAATGCTATATTGTACCAGAAGATTCCGTCTGTTATGCAGGGGCGGGTATTTGCGGTCAGGAATGCTATCCAGTACAGCACGATTCCGGTCGGAATTATTCTTGGAGGTTATCTGGCAGACTACGTTTTTGAACCTTTTATGTTGTCTGGGAACAAAATGGCGGCAATGTTGAAAATCATAATAGGAGACAGTGCCGGAAGCGGAATGGCAGCAATGTTCCTGTGTACCGGAATATGCGGCTTTACGGTGAGTATGATCGCCTGTTTTCATCGGGAAATAAAGAAATTAAACTGATTTTGTTAATATGGGGCGCACTGTCTGTCCTGTATAAGATAATAGAATTTTAGGAGCATGAAAAAATAAAACGCCAGGATTGTTTTGCGGTTATGCAAAGCGTCCTGGCGTTTCAGACTATATTCGTCTGTTTTATTATTTTTGCCGGATATCAAATTCCGGATTGAATGCGTAGAAGTTCTTGGAATCCAGATGTTCTTTGACGACATTCAGCCCTTCGCCGAAGCGCTGGAAGTGTACGATTTCGCGTTCTCTTAGGAAGCGGATTGGGTCACATATTTCCGGATCTTTTACGAGACGCAAGATGTTGTCATAGGTTGTGCGGGCTTTTTGCTCTGCTGCCATATCTTCCATCAGATCTGTAATCGGATCACCTTTTGACTGGAATTCGCATGCATTAAAAGGAATGCCGCCTGCTGCCTGCGGCCAGAGTGCAAGCGTGTGGTCAACATAATATTTGTCAAAGCCGGATGCTGTGATTTCTTCAGGCGTCAGATTACGTGTAAGCTGGTGAACGATGGCACAGATAATTTCCAGATGCGCCAGTTCTTCAGTGCCTACATTGTGCTCAGAAATGTTCCAAATCAAGCCCTATGCGGACAAGCCCAGTGCTTTCGGCTTATCTGTACATAGCTTTGTCAGCTATGAAAGAATCGGCAAGCAGGAGGAGGAAAGATACAGGAAAGGCGGCAGAAAGCCTTATTTTATCGAGCTTGGCGGCACTCCGAGATGGATAAATCTCTATGCGGTAGCGGATGCAGATGTCTATTATAATTATGAAGCGTAAGAAAAAGAGCTTGTCTGAAATAAGTTGGACAGGCTCTTTTTCTGTACTAAACCACACAACTAAATAATTGAGATTGATTGGTTAGATACCATTGACTTTGTTTTGAAAAAAGGCTATAATGTACTAAACTACACAATCGTTTGATTAACAATGTTGAGTTTAGTGCAGAGGTGAATTTATGCTTAATCGTGAAGATAAGAAATTTCTCAGAGGAGTTTTTTCAAAATATGATTATATTATGACCACATCACAACTGAAAGAAGAAAAACTGTTTTATCGAGATATTCAAAAATTGCTGAACAATGGATATATCGAAAAAATCAAAAGAGGTTATTATGCTTGGGTAGAAGCAACGACTAAAACAGAAGTCCGAATTATTAAAGGTATGTTCCCCGATGCAGTTCTCTGTATGGAAACAGCCCTATTCTATTACCGATACAGTGACCGCAATCCCGCTGAATGGAGTATAACCATTGATAAGAATGTTTCGAGAAACCGTACAAGCATTGATTATCCGTTCGTAAAGGCATATCGGGTTGAGCCGCCATTGGTAACATTGGGTGAAACAACAGGAGAAATTGATTATATAAAAATCAGAATCTATGACCGTGACCGAACGATTTGCGACATTCTGCGGAATATGAACAGGATGGATAAAGAAGTTTTTAATAAGGCTATCCAAAGCTATATTAAAGACCCTCAAAAAAATATTCCTAACCTTATGGAATACGCAAAGGTATTGAGAGTTCAGAAAAAAGTAAAAGATTTGATTGGAGTGTGGTTGTGATGGCTGATATTGCGGCATCTGTTTTGGCAAAGTTAAGGAACAAGGCGAAGGCGGCTGGTATCAGCTATCAGCAGTGCCTACAGCTTTTTATGCAGGAGGAGTTTTTGCGGAAGCTCTCAAAGTCTGGACTGAAGAAATTCCTTGTTCTTAAAGGTGGTCTGTTTATTTATACGCTTACCAATTTTGAAAGCAGGGCGACCATTGATGTGGACTTTCTTCTTAGGGATATGTCAAACTCTATAAATGTTGTTGAAACTCTGATAGATGAAATCCTTAAAGTCCCAACGGGAAATGACTATATCGAGATGACGGCAAGCGGATTTGAAGAAATATCTCCGCAGAGAAAATATCACGGTATCAGTGCCCAAATCATCGGGAAGATAAAAAATGTTCGTGTTCCGTTCAATATAGATATGGGGATTGGTGATGTTATTGTTCCTCATGCTATGGAACAGAAAATTCAGACACAGCTTCCAAACTTTGAAGCTCCTGTTATTTTCACCTATTCACTCGAAAGCACCATTGCGGAAAAGTTTGATGCTATCCTGCAACGGTTTGAACTAACTGGCAGGATGAAAGATTTTTACGATATTTACTATCTTGCGAGAACCTTTGATTTTGACGGAGCAAAATTGCAAGCCGCAATCTTTGAAACCTTGCAGCGTCGGGGGACTCACTACGACAGGAATAGTTTTAAGCGTGTTGTTTCTCTTGCCGAGGATATGGATATGCAGAAGCGGTGGAAATATTTCTTGAAAGCCATAAAAGATGATTCGCTTGAGTTTTCGGTGGTCATTGAGGAAATGCAGACTTTTCTTGAGCCTGTATTTAAAGCGATTGTGAATGAAGATGAGTGGCAAGGAGAATGGGAAAGCAATATTAGCAGATGGTCACATCTGGGTGGAGGTATCGACCATGACAAAAGCAATTAATGATGCAACGCTAAATAAAGCTGGTGACATATACCAGTATTTAATAGCATTAAAAGATTGTTTTGAATTGAACGATGGTGATACTCTGCAAATTGAAACAAATGGTGATGTAAGTATTATAAATGATATAGGAGGTCGCTTTCAGAGAGAAGTAAAACATCATTTTGGTAATAAATCTCTTTCGGACAGAGACATAGATTTTTGGAAAACACTTGCAAATTGGTATATAGACTATGAGCGTGTAAAAAACTTTTCCAATTATATACTCAGTACTACAGCTACAATCCAGAACAATTCTCCGTTTTATGGCTGGAATAGTATGCAAAAGACTGAAAAGTTAAAATGCTTAAAAGATATAGGAGCTACCTCTAAGCAAAAGGAAGAGACATTTAGAAGCCAATATAACAGGATTTTTGGTGATTCATATGATGAAGGTCGTCTTTTAGAAATATTAGATAAATTCACTATTGAGGATGCCAAAACTTCAATAGATGGTATATCTGATGAATTTTCAAAATATGTGGGTCATATTCCTTCCGAAAATAGAGACGGATATATAGGTGCTTTGCTTGGCGAAATTCTAATAAAAGTAAAGGAGCCTCCTCACAAATGGGAAGTAACCAAATCAACATTTGATGAAATCCTACAGGTGCAGTCAACAGCATATGGTACAAAAGGAACTATTCCGCTTCCAAAGGAGTACGCAAAAGCAGTTCTGCCTAAAGACAAAATTACTACATTCGAACAGAAAAAATTTGTAGCGTCTATCCGTGAGATTAAGTATGACAAAATGATTCCAAATGCAATGTTAGATTATTGGAAAGCAGATTTAACTGTTGCTAAATATTTTAGGGATAACCTTATGTATTTAGAAAGTCTTGAGTCGTATGTGGAAGATTTGTCTGCAAAGATGCAATATAGCAAAGCAAATAGTGATTTGAATGCTGAAGGAGCAACCGAGGAAGAACAAATAAGAATTTCAAAGCAACTTTATAATGGTGTAATGAGTTGGGATGCCAATGATTTTGGCTCTATCATTCGTAATCAAGGGTATTTTCAGCGAGGAGTTATACATAACATAGTGGACGAAACAGAATTCAAATGGAAAGTAGGTGAAGATAAAGAATGAGCATAAGTAACATCAAAAAGCTTTCAATGAATCCTCATTTTTATTCTTTGCTAATGCAAAGTTTTCTTTCTGGTTATGAAAAACCTTGTGAGATTAAATTACCATTTATGGCAATTCCTATTCTGCTATATGCTGAGTCACGAGAAAAATTAGTAAATGCAAATATAAGAAGTCGAATTGATACATTGTTTCAGTCACCTCAAATTGTTGATGAAAGTAGGATTTCTGGTAGAACAAGGTTATCTGGCTATGTAGATAGATATAATTCACTTAAACCATATTGTAAGAAAGCAATAATCATTCTATCTTCTGAAGAGAAAATAGCCGTTAGCAATCAAAAAATTGTGACTATCAAGAAAGTAAATTACAAAGATTTTGAGGGAGCAATTAAAGATTGGATTAAATGTGCATTTTATCTTGGAGTTGTGTTTTCAAAAACTACTGAAGACCATCTATCTTTCTTTTTAGGAGTTGATTCAAAATGAAAAGTTATATAAAAGCTATTATTATATTCAACGAAAATGATGAAAAAAGATTAGTGCCGCTTAAGCAGGGAGTAAATATAATTACAGGCGAATCAAAAACTGGAAAAAGTGCCTTAGTTGAAATAATTGATTATTGCTTGTGTAGTACTCGTTGTACAATACCAAAAGGCAAAATAACAGATTTCTCTTATCTATATGTGCTTGTAATGGGTATAGGTGATAATACTTATATCATAGCTCGCTATAATTGGGATAATGGTGGAAAAATGTATTTTTCCAAAGAAGAAAAGGATTTTAACTATAAGGTTTTGAGTTTGGGTTATTTTTCTGAAAAGCCCACTTTGCCGTATAAAGATGCTCAATATGAAATTGAATGTGCATTAGGTCTATTTGTAACAAATATGGCTACCGATGCTGACCAGCAGGGTAAAAAAGCATCATTAAGAAATATGGTTTCATACTTGTTTCAACATCAAAACTTAATGGCAAGCAAATTTGCACTATTCTATCGCTTCTCGGATTATTATAAAAGAAAGGATATTATAGACCAATTCCCTGTCTTTGCAGGAATGATTAGCCAAGAGTATTATAGTGATTTAATCCAGTTAAACACCTTAAAGGCTCAACTAAAACAAAAATATAAGAAACAAAAGGCAAATGAAAAGAGTACAGCTTATATTAAAGAAAATCTATCACCTTTATTAACAGATTACTTTGCATTACTTGAGAAAGATTTCGATGACAAAATACCAGCACAAAAAATGCTGAAAATGGCTTCTAACTTACCAGAATTTGATGACACGCAACTTTTTGGAGAATCAAAAATAGCAGAAAGATATAGCGTGTTGAATGAGGAACTGGAGGAATTAAGAAATGAAGAACGAGAAATCTTATTGAAAATAAAGAATATTGACAACGCATCAAAAACAGGCAATGAGTTTACCGAGATGTTAATGGACTTAAAGCAGCAGACAACTGTAGCCGAAATTGAAGCTACGGAATATATCTGCCCTCTTTGCGGTCACGATTGTCAAGAAATTGCCGAAAATGATTCACAGCTTATTGAGGCTACAGAATGGTTGGATAACGAATTGAAAATTACAGAAAAATACACTGCCGATTTTTCAGAAGATGTCAGAAAGCTCAAAGATGAGCATTCAAAAATAGACGCAAAAATCAAAGAAGTTTGGAAGCAAATAAAAATGGTTGAGCAGAAATTCATTTCATCCAAAGCTCTGGTATCAAAGAGAGAAAAGGTTAATTATGCTAAGGCAAGAATAGCATTGTATGCGGAAATGAGCGATTCTGGTATTTTTGAAACTGTTGATGAAGATATTGCTGAGTTAAAGGAAAAAATCCAACAACTTGAAGAAAAAATCCAAGGCTTTGATGTTGACACAAAAAAGGCAAAAGCACAAGCTTTTTTATCAGAAAATATGAATCGCCTTTCATTGTCGTTAGACTTTGAAGATGAATATCGCCCAATTAACCTTAATTTTGGTTTGCTTGATGAAACTTTCGATATATATCAATATCAAAATAATAGAGAAAAAATCCATCTTTACGAAATGGGAAGCGGAGCGAATTGGGTATCATGTCATATTGCATTATTTTTAAGTTTTCTTCGTTACTTTGCAAAGCAGGATAATTCACCTATGCCACTATTTATGTTTTTTGACCAACCAAGTCAGGTCTATTTCCCGCAAGGTGACAGCAAAGATGATGAAATAACGCAAGCTGATTTAATGGCTGTCAATAAAATGTATAAGACAATTTTTGATGAAATCAATTCCATTGGTGAAGATACGGGCATTCTACCGCAAATCATTATTGTAGACCATGTGGACGGTAAGAACTTGGAGTGTAAAGAAGAGTTTGAAGGATATATTCGTTGCAATTGGAGAAATAAAACTGGCTTAATTTAAAAATATGTAAAATGGGTGATAATGGTATGGATAATATACACAGCATAGATAGCAATGTTAAATTTCCAGATATGGAACACTACGACATGGGGAAAGCAAGTGAAGTGGCATTGTACTTAGCTCATTGTGATTTTTTCCCTTTTCGAAGCGTCATAGAAAATAACAAAATAGCCCTTGATGTCATTAATGAAAGTTACAGACAAATGGCAGCAGAAGCACGAGAAAAAGATGATTTTGTCTCTGAACAATGGGCTATGACAAGCGGAACTTTACATTCGTGTAGGGTAGAATTGCTGACGCAATATGCGTTGCTCTTAACTATGGTATCATTACTCGAAGAATCGGTAAATACTCTTTGCCGCTTATACCATGATTTGAACCATTTGGATAAAGAATTAAAAGACATTAAAGGAAATGGATTAGAGCGTGCTGCAAAGTATCTGAAGGAGGTGGCTGGAATAGTTGGTTTTACTTCTGATAAACAATGGGAGTATATTACTGCTATTCGAGATGCCCGAAATATGGTTGTTCATAATGGCGGCAGAATATATAAAGATTTTGATAAGTATGATAAATTTCAGATTGGATATAGAGAAGAAGACCATCAACTTTATTTGGAGTATGGCGATATAATTAAGATGTATGAGGCTATTCTTGATTTTATGGATAGAGCTTTTAGAATTGTACCACAAAGCTAATCAGAAGTGAAGTGAGCCATTTTCGTGACCTCGACCTACAGAAGCCTTAGAAATGTTCCATTTCCCAAAATCGCCCGAACAGCCACTATTTATGGGCTTTTGGATGGGCGAATTTACAACGGAGGACAAGCCCACAAGGTACGGAAAAAACAATCATTATACATACGCCGAGCAGCCTACTGTTATCGGACAAGGCTCTCAGCGTGAAATCAACATCTATTGTGCTATTCCTGTTGCTGACCATTTATTCTGGCTTCAAATAAATTTGATTGATTGTCACAAAATTAACCGGTATAATGACATTATCATAGAGAAAGAGAAAGTTCCAGGACATCTGTTTTTTGCAGAGAAAGATGTTCTGGAACTATTATTTAAACCATGGTTATTATATCAGAATACGAAACAGAATACAATGATGTTGTTGCTCTCTTGGATTGTCACAAACCTACTCTCATACGCTGTCACAAA